>JANMXB010000377.1:0-1861 GCA_031380765.1 Pseudomonadota bacterium
CGCTGGGGCTGCTGATCGCCGAAGACCTGCCCACGCCGATCCGCGAGGCGCTGGAAGGCGTGCAGCACGATCTGTTCGACCTGGGGGGCGAAGTGTCCATCCCGGGGCGCGAAGCGATCGGGGACGCCCACGTCAAACGGCTCGAAAACCTGCTGGACGGATTCAACGCGGACTTGCCGCCGCTGAAGGAATTCATCCTCCCCGGAGGCTCGCGCGCCGCGGCCTGCGCCCACCTGGTGCGCACCGTCTGCCGGCGCGCCGAGCGAAGCCTCGTGGCGCTTGCCCGGACCGAGGAGGTCAGCAAACGCTCGCGCCAATATCTCAACCGGCTGTCGGATCTTGCGTTCGTGATCGGCCGGCTGGCGAACCGGCATGCCGGCCGCGGCGACGTGCTCTGGCAGCCGGGGCGCAACAAGGACTGAATCCATGCACATGCATCAATATCGGACCGTGGCTTGCCTCCTGACCGTCGCGGTGGCCCTTGCGAGCGGACTTGCGCGGGCGCAGGAGCGCGCCGAAACCCTCTTCAACCTCGTGAGCGTTTCGGCGCAGGCCGAGCGTGAGGTGGCGAACGACACGCTCACCGCCGTCATGGCGGTGGACGCCGAAGGCAACGATCCGGTCGCGCTTGCCGACGGGGCGAACCGCGCCATGCGCGAGGCCCTCAAGCTCGCCCAGGCCTATAAGGCCGTAAAGGCCAGGTCGCTCAACTACCAGACCTGGCCGGTCTACGACAAGGCGCGCATCGTGCGCTGGCGCGTGCGCCAGGAGTTGCGCCTCGAGAGCAGGGAGTTCGCGCAGGCCACCGAACTGATCGGCAAGCTCCAGTCCACGCTGGTCGTGTCGGGGCTCGCGGTGGGACTTTCCCCGGAGGCACGCAAGCAGGCCGAAAACGCGCTCATTGCCGAAGCCCTTGCCGCATTCCATGAACGCGCGGAAATCGTGCGCGATGCACAGAAGGCGAAAAGCTACCGGGTAAAAGACCTGCAGATCAATGCGGGCGGCGGTGCGCAGCCGCGCATGTACGCTGCCCAGCGCGCGGGCGTCGCCGCATCGGTTGCCGCGCCCTCTGTCGAGCCGGGCGCGTCGACGATCCAGGTCAACGTCAGCGGCACCGTGCAGCTCCAGTAAGGCAGGGCCGGGCGAGGCGGCCTTGCACGTACAATAGCGGCTGGCTCCTCGCTGAAAAAGTAGCATGCGCGGCAAATTCTCCCCGGTAAAGGCTCTCGTGTTCGACGTGTTCGGCACCGTCGTCGACTGGCGCGGATCGATCATGCGGGAGGTGCGCAGTCTCGCGCGCGCAAAAAAGCTCGACATCGATCCGGCCGCATTCGCCGATGCATGGCGCGCGGGGTACCAGCCGGCCATGGCAAAGGTCCGCTCGGGCGAGCTGGGCTGGACCAAGATCGACGCCCTGCACCGCATGATCCTCGACGATCTCCTGGTGAAATTCCGCGTGCGCGGCCTGAAGGAAGCCGAGATCGACCACCTGAACCGGGTCTGGCATCGCCTTACGCCGTGGCCCGATGCGCGTAGGGGTCTGAAGGCCCTGAAGAAATCGCGCATCATCGCCACGCTCTCCAACGGCAACGTTTCGCTCCTCACCAACATGGCGAAGTTCGGCGGCCTGCCCTGGGACTGCATCTTCTCGGGCGAAAACTTCCACCATTACAAGCCCGATCGCGAAACCTATCTTGGCGCCTGCGGGCTGCTGTCGCTCGAGCCCGCTCGAGTGATGATGGTGGCCGCGCACAAGAGCGACCTCTTCGCCGCGAAAGCCTGCGGCCTGGCCACCGGCTTCGTGCGCCGGCCGCTCGAGTACGGGCCCGGCGTGAAAAAAGACCTCAAGGCGGAAAAGGCA
>JANMXB010000380.1:0-18685 GCA_031380765.1 Pseudomonadota bacterium
CGAGCAGATCGGCGACCCGGCCACTTCCAAAGGACCGGTCGATCGCAAGGTCACGCGAATCGTCACACCGGGCACGCTGACCGACTCGGCGCTGCTCGACGAGAAGGCGGACAACATCCTGCTTGCGCTCTCAGCGGACAAATCCACGGTTGGTCTCGCCTGGCTGTCGCTTGCCAGCGGCGAGCTGCGCGCGGCTGAAGTCGCACCGCAGATCCTCGCAAGCGAACTGCGCCGCATCGGGCCTGCCGAAATCCTGATCGCAGACTCCAGTGCCTACATCGAAGAACTCAACGGCTTCACGCTCACGCGGCTGCCTGAATGGAGCTTCGAATACGAATCGGGAAAGAAAAAGCTGCTCGAGCAACTCGGCGCCGCGACGCTTGCCGGTTTCGGCTGCGAAGACCTGCAGCCGGCGATCGCGGCCTGCGGCGCGCTGCTCGACTATGCGAGAAAAACCCAGGGCCAGGCGCTGGCGCACGTGGTGTCGATCAGCACGGAACGGGCCGGCGAATACGTGCGCATGGACGCGGCCACGCGGCGCAACCTCGAAATCACCGAGACGCTGCGCGGCGAGCCCTCCCCTACTCTGTTCTCCCTGATGGACGAATGCGCAAGCGGCATGGGCAGCCGCCTGCTGCGGCATTGGCTGCATCACCCCCTGCGCGACCGGGCAATCGTCGCGGCGAGGCACGAAGCGGTCGGAATGCTCACCGACGCGAGCCAGGAGCTGCATCGCGTGCTGCGCCGCTTCGCCGACGTCGAGCGCATTGCTTCGCGCGTCGCGCTGAAGAACGCGCGGCCGCGGGATCTTTCGGCGCTGCGCGACAGCCTGGCGCTGCTGCCCGGGCTCGCGGGCCATATTCCCGCTGGCGCCGCACTTCTCACGGACCTCGTCTCCGATCTGGGCCGTCCGGAAGAATGTGCGTCACTGCTCGCCCGCGCAATTGCACCGGAGCCTTCCGCGCGCGTGATGGACGGCAACGTGATCGCCGATGGCTATTGCCCCGAGCTGGACGAACTGCGCAGGCTGCAGTCCAACGCCGGGGAATTCCTCGTCGAGCTCGAGGTGCGCGAGCGCGCGCGCACCGGCATCGCCAACCTCAAGGTCGAGTACAACCGCGTGCACGGCTTCTACATCGAGGTCACCCACTCGCAGACCGGAAAGGTGCCCGAGGATTACCGGCGCCGCCAGACGCTCAAGAACGCCGAGCGCTACATCACGCCCGAGCTCAAGGCGTTCGAGGACAAGGCGCTCTCGGCCAAGGACCGCGCGCTGGCGCTCGAGAAAACGCTGTTCGAAGCGCTGCTCGATTCGCTCGGCGCCCACGTCGCGCAGCTGCAGCGGATTGCGCGCGCCCTCGCCCAGCTCGATGTCGTTGCGTGTTTTGCCCTGCTGGCCTCGCGCCACAGCTGGTCGCGTCCGCAATTCGTTGCCGAAACGGTCCTCGAATTCGAAGCCGGCCGCCATCCGGTGGTCGAGGCGCAGGTCGGGCACTTCATCCCGAACGACACGCGCCTCGCGCCTTCGCGCCGGTTCCTGCTCATTACCGGCCCCAACATGGGCGGCAAATCCACCTATATGCGCCAGGTTGCGCTGATCACGCTGCTCGCGCACGTCGGCAGTTTCGTGCCGGCGCGGGCGGCGCGCCTGGGCCCCATCGACCAGATTTTCACGCGCATCGGCGCGGCGGACGACCTCGCGGGCGGGCGCTCCACGTTCATGGTCGAGATGACCGAGTCGGCCAACATCCTTCACAACGCCACCGCCCACAGCCTCGTCCTCATGGACGAAGTCGGCCGGGGCACCTCCACTTTCGACGGCCTTGCGCTGGCATGGGCCATTGCGCGCCATTTGCTCGAGCGCAACAAGGCTCTTTGCCTCTTCGCCACGCACTACTTCGAGATGACGCGGATTGCGCTCGAGTACAAGGAGGCGGCCAACGTGCATTTCGATGCCGTGGAGCACAAGGACACCATCGTGTTCCTCCATGCCGTCGAAGAAGGCCCGGCTTCGCAGAGCTACGGCCTGCAGGTCGCCGCGCTCGCGGGCGTGCCCAGGCCGGTGATCCGCACCGCGAGGAAATATCTGCAGATGCTGGAGGACGCGAGCCTGGCAAGAGGCGGCCAGAGCGACCTCTTCGTTTCGGCGCAGGCGCAGCCCGAGCCTGAAGCGGCGGCCGATCCGCTGCGCGACGCGCTGGACCAGATGAATCCCGACGAGCTCACACCGCGCGAAGCGCTGGAGAAGCTCTACCGCCTGAAGAAGCTGTGAGGGGGAAATCCGCGATGCGGTCGCTCCTTGGCGCATTGCTGCTGGCGGCTTGTACCGCAAGCGCCCAGGGCGCGCCGCGCGAGCCGTTCGCACTGCTGGGGGACGCGCCCTATTCGCAGCCGCACGCGAACCTGCTGGACGCGATGATCGACGAGATCAATGCCGCCGGGCCCGCGTTCGTAGTGCACCTGGGGGACATCACCGGCCGCGATTGCACCGATGCCTGGCTCGAGGCGAGGCAAAGGCAGTTCGCCCGTTTCGACGCGCCATTCGTGCTCGTCCTCGGCGACAACGAGTGGACGGACTGCCACCTCACCGGGTTCGACCCCATGGAGCGCCTCGCAAAGGTGCGCGAGCTGTTCCACTCGCAGGCGGTGCGCCTGCCGGAATTCGCGCGCCAGGGGGCTTCGTATCCGGAGCATGTGCGCTGGAGTTACTCGCGCGCGCTCTTCGTCGGCCTCAACGTGCCCGGCAGCAACAACAACCTCGGCCGCACGGCCGAAATGGACGCCGAAAACGCAACGCGCATGAAGGCGGTGCTGGCGTGGCTCGACGAAGCCGTCTCGATAGCGCGCGCCTCGAGCGAAATCGAGACGCTGATCGTGCTGATGCAGGCGAATCCGGGTTTCGAAGGCCGGCAGCGATCCTCGTCGCTCCCGGATGGTTATGCCGCGCTGCGCGCGAAGCTCGATGAGATCTCGTCCGCTCTCGGCAAGCCGGTGGTCGTCGCACATGGCGATACGCACATCTTCAAGCACGACCGGCCGTCAAAGGGGGCGCCTGGCCTGGTGCGCATCGAGGTCGACGGATGGCCGTGGCTGGGATGGGTCAAGGTGCGCACGTCACCGGACCCGGCAAACCCGGTCGCGGTGGAGAGGTTCCTCAACCAGTAAGCGCGAAAAACGCGCCCGCCTGGCGTCCTAGTCGAGGAGCTTTTTTGCCACCATTGCGTGGATGCCCTTGTGCCCATCCACAAGCTGCGTCACGCGCAGGTCGCAGGCGAGGCTGCAGAAAGTGTAGGCGTCCTCGGGTTTCCATCCTTTCAGCTCGACCAGCCACTTGATCATTTCGCGCAGCGCCTGCTTGGCTGCGTCGTCGAGGTCCGGATCGGTGCCCATGGCGATGTAGTGCGTCGGCGTGACCGCGCGCGGGAACGTGAGCGATTTGCCCTTGTGCAGGATGAGCTCGAAGGTGCCGCTCATCGCCGTTTCGAGCGCCATGAGGTTGACTTCGCCGTCGCCCTGCACCGCGTGGCCGTCGCCCGCCGAGAACAGCGCGCCATCGGCCCACACCGGCAGGAACAGCGTGGCGCCTGCGACGAGCTCCTTGCAATCCATGTTGCCGCCGAACTCGCGCGGCTCGACCGAGGACACCGCGCCGTATTCCGGCCGCGGCGCAACCGCCATGATGCCGAAAAAAGGCTTGAGCGGAATCGTCGGGCCAAATGGCAGGGTCGCAGTCATCTTCTCGCGGTCTAGCGGGACTTGCAGGATGCGCAGCATCGGAAAATCTTCCGGCAGCGTGCCGCGCAAAGGCTTGATGCCGTTATAGGACCAGTCGGTGCGCAGCTGGACGTCCTTGATGCGCACCTCGAGGGTATCGCCGCGCTGCGCGCCGCGCACTGCGACCGGCCCGGTGAGGATGTGCGGTCCCAGGTAGGGCTTCACTTTCTCGAGGATCGCGCGGTGTTCGGGCAAGAGATCGTTGCGGTGCCCGACCTCGCCGGGGCCGCCCGAGACGCAGTGGAGCGTCACGGTCTCGCCCGAATCGATCGTCAGGTGCGGTTTGAGTTTCGCGTCGAAGTAGCCCCAGTGAACTGTGTCGGGGCTCGCGCTGAGGGTGTGCTGTCCGGGCATGGGCCGTCCTTTGAGGTTTGCGCCCAATGCTAGCAGAGGTACCATCGGCCGATGCCCGCTGCAAAGAAAACAAAATCGATTCCGGCGGTTCCCGCCCTCGCCGAACGCCTGGCGAAGGGCAAAGCGTTTCGCGCGCAGATGCCACGGTCTGCCCACGCCGGGCTGCCCGCCTCGCGCCGCGACCCGATCGCGCTGCTCCGGGCGTCGAACGCCGGGCGCCAGACGCATCTGGTGCCGATCCGCTACGGCCGCATGCTGCACTCGCCGTTTACTTTCCTGCGCGGCTCGGCGGCGCTCATGGCCTGGGACCTGGGGCACAAGCCGCACTCGAGGCTGGTTACGCAACTGTGCGGCGACTGCCACCTCGGCAACTTCGGCGGCTTCGCGAGTCCCGAGCGCGCGCTGCTCTTCGGCATCAACGATTTCGACGAGACGCTGCCGGGCCCGTTCGAGTGGGACGTCGACCGGCTGGCCGCCAGCTTCGTCGTTGCGGCGCGCAGCGCCGGCTGCGCGGAACACATTTGCCGCGATGCCGCGACCACGGTGGTGCGCGCCTACCGCAGGCGCATGGCCGAGATGGCGCAGATGCGCGCGGTCGAGCAGTGGTACCACCCGCTGGAGATGAACACCCTCGCGCAGCTGGCGAGAAGCGCCGAAACGCGCCGGCGGCGGCGCAAGCTGATAAAAGACGCGCGGCTGCGCACTTCCGACCGCGTGTTCCCGCGTCTGACCGAGGTGGTCAACCGAAGGCTGCGCATCGTCGACCATCCGCCGCTGATCTACCATCCGAAGGCTGCGGCCTTCGCGCGCGAAACGGCGCAGTTCTGGAAACGCTATGTGGAGACCCTGCCCGAAGAGCGTCGCCTGCTGCTCGACCGCTACCGCCTGGTCGACATGGCGGTGAAGGTGGTGGGCGTCGGCAGCGTCGGCACGCGCTGTGCGATCGCGCTGCTGATGGCGGGGCCCGCGGATCCCCTCTTCCTCCAACTCAAGGAAGCGCGGCCCTCCGTGCTCGAGCCCTATGCGAATAAGAGCCGCTATGCCAACAACGGCCTCAGAGTGGTGGTGGGCCAGCGCATCCTGCAGGCGACGGGCGACATTTTCCTCGGGTGGTCGCGGCTGGAGTCGCCGAGGGTCGACTACTACGTCCGCCAGTTGCGCGACATGAAAGTGTCGCTGGATCTGGAATCCATGCCGGCCGCCGAATTCATCGAATACGCCGACGCGTGCGGGTGGGCGCTGGCCCGGGCGCATGCGAAGGCCGCCGACCCGGCGATCATCGCAGGCTATCTTGGACGCGGAGATGCGTTCGAGCGGGCCGTCACCGATTTCGCCGTCGCTTATGCCGATCGCACGGAAAGCGACCATGCCGCCCTCGTCAAAGCGGTCGAGGCGGGCCGCGTGCGCGCAGTCGAAGGCTGAATTTCGAATGGCACAGCCACCCGTCTATCGCGGCTACGACCAGGCCGGGCTCGACGCCCAGTACAACAACCGCCTGCGCTGGCCGGACTACAAGGCGCACTTTGCCAACTGGCGGGCCTGGAGCATCGAAACCCGCGCGAAGCTGCCCTGCCACCTCGACCTCGCCTTCGGGCCGAACCCGATGGAGAAGCTGGACATATTTCCTGCCGACGGTCCTGGGGCGCCGCGCCTTTCTCCGATCGTCGTGTTCATCCACGGCGGCTACTGGTACTCGCTCGACAAGGCCGACCACAGCTACGTCGCCGAGGGCTTGCGGCCGCACGGAATTGCGACAGCCGTAAACAATTTCGGCCTGGCGCCCGACACGACCATGGACGAAATCGTGCGGCAGAATCGCGCCGCGCTTGCCTGGCTGTGGCGCAATGCGCGCACGTACGGCGCGGACCCGGAGCGTATCTACGTGGGTGGCCATTCCGCGGGCGGGCACCTCGCCCTCATGCTGCTCGCAACCGACTGGCCGGCGTTCGGCGCCGGCCTGCCCAGGGATCTCGTCAAGGGCGCCTGCTCGATCGGCGGCCTCTACGACATGGAAGCGATCCGTCTTTCGTACCTGAACAAGACGCTGAAAATGAGCGCGGCGGAAGCGGCCCGCAATGCGCCGCTCGCCCAGCGCTATCCGGTCGCGGCCCCGCTCTCGCTCGTCGTCGCCATCGACGAGACGCCCGAATACCATCGCCAGTCGCAGGCGATGGCCGACCTGTGGCGCGGGCTCGGTTATCCTGTCGAGTTGCTCGTGCCGCAGGGACTCAACCACTTCGACGTGGTGAACCAGCTGCGCGATCCCACCTGCGAACTGGTGAAAGTCCAGCTCGCGGAGATGAAAAAAGCTTTCAGGACCAAGGAGACCTCATGAAGAAGATTCTTTTGCTGGCGATGGCAGTTTGCGCCGCACCCCTCGTCCAGGCGCAGGACGCCTACCCGTCCAAGCCGGTGACGGTAGTCGTGCCGTTCTCGCCGGGCGGCATTTCTGACGTGATCGGGCGCCCGTTCGTGCACGTCCTGGGCAGGGTGCTCAAGCAAAGCTTCATCGTCGAGAACCGGCCGGGCGCCGGGGGCGGCGTCGGCATGGCGTATGCGGCGCGCGCAAAACCCGACGGCTACACGGTGATGGTCGCGCTTTCGAGCATCTCGGCAATCCCGGCCTCCGACCGCCTGTTCGGCCGCCCGCCGACGTACGAAATCAAGCAGTTCGCGCCGATCGCACTGATCTCCGCCGACCCGGCGTTCCTAATCGTGCGCGCCGATGGCCCCTACAAATCGGTCAAGGACCTGGTCGACGCCGCGAAAGCAAAACCGGGCGCGATTCCCTACGGCTCGACCGGCAACTACGGCACGATGCATGTGGGCATGGAGATGTTCGCCCATGCCTCCGGCATCAAGCTGAACCATATTCCCTACGGCGGCGGCGGCCAGCAGGTCGCGGCGATCGTCGGCGGCCAGGTCGAGGCGATCACGCAGCTTCCCGCTACCGTTGCGGGACAGATCGCCGGCGGCAGGCTGCGGCCGCTGGCGACTTTCGCGCCTGCGCGGGTCGCCGGGTATCCGGAGGTGCCCACCATGAAAGAGCTCGGTTACGGCGATGTCGAGTACTTCGTGTGGACCGGCTTCTTCGCGCCGGCCGGCACGCCGCCGGAGGTGATCGCGACGCTGCGCCGCGGCGCGCGCGAGGTGATGCAGGATCCGGAATTCAGGGGCGCGATGGAAAAGCTGAAGGCGCCGATCCTCTACAAGGACGCCGACGAGTTCCAGTCGTATCTCGACGCCGACGCCAGGCGCCTGACGGCGGTGATCCAGAAGATCGGCAAGGTGGAATAGGCGGATATTCCAGTTCTGGAATACGAACTGCCTTTAGGCCGGCTCTACGGCTTAATCTACTAAACAGAATGTTGTCGATTCAGGGGGCCAGCCCGAAGAACCTGCGGATCCGCTCCAGCAAGTCGAGGTGGCTCCCTTGGTGTTCCGCGGCGGCCGCCGCCGCGTTGGTCAGCTCGTTGTCGTGCCTGCGCTCGGCGACGATCCGGCTGATGTCCTCGGCGATCTGCGGCCGGGTCGTGAGGAGGCCCTGGAACGAGGTCTTGTCCAGCCGGTAGCACTCCACGTCAGCGGTCGCGATGACCGTCGCGGTGCGCGGCTCGCCGGTGAGCAGGCCCATCTCGCCGAAAAACCCGCCCGCCCTCACCGTGCCGACACGCAGGCGGCTGCCGTCCGGGCGCTCATGCACGATCTCGGCTTCGCCAGAAGCGATGATGTAGAGCCAGTGCGAGGTCTTGCCCTGCCGCGTGATCACGTCGCCGCGCGCGAAAGGCGCGTACTGCAGCCGCTCGACGACGGCCGCGCGCTCCTCTTCGGAGAGACTGGAAAACAGGTCCACGCCTTTCACCGCGAGCAGCCGGCGCTGCATGTCGCGTTTTCGCACGGCTTCGGCGTGCGCCTCGTCCTCCTCGACCAGGTGCACGGTCTGCTGCGGCTCTGAAATCCGGATACCGAGGCGCTGGAAGGCGGTGAAGAGGTGCACCCGCACCCTGGAATCGGTGGGATCGTCGTCGGCGATATTGGCGAGGAAGTAGCGCAGCGCGAAGCGCAGATTCCCCTCCTCGAACCCGAGCAGCACGCACGCGGGCTGCGGCGTCTGCGCAACGTCGGCGATCTCCGCTTCGCGGATCGCGGATTCCGCCGCCGCGATCACGCGCGCCGGGGGCACCCCGGGATCGACGTGGAAGTAGATCCATCGCCGCCACTGCAACGGCGCGCCTTCGCGCTTGCCAAGCACCTGGAACTTGCCTTTCATGAGCACGCTGTTCGGGATCACCACCGTTTCCCAGTTGCGAGTCTCCACCGAGGTGAAGCGCCAGCGGATGTCGGCCACGCGCCCGACCACGTCGTCCACCTTGATCCAGTCGCCCACGCGGACCGAATTGTCGAGCTGCAGCGCGAGGCCGCCGAGCACGTTGCCCAGCGTGTCCTGCATCGCGAACGCGAGCACCGCGGTGACGACCGCGGAGGTTGCGAGGATCCCGCCGAAGTCCAGCCCGAGCCCGCGCAGGTGAATGAGCGCGAGCACGACATACGCCCCCGCAATGGCCAGGTCCTCCGCGATGCGCGGCATGCGCAGGCGTACCAGCGGCAGCAATAGCCGGAAAACCGCCAATCCGCACAGGCGCACCAGGGCGATCGACGTGACGACCGTAAACACCGCGGACAGCACTTCGGCGACACGCGGATAGTTCATTGCCTCGACCGAAGCGCTGGCAAATTGGCCGGCCATGCCGAAGACGAAGAGGACCAGCGTATTGCGGTACGACGCCCGCTCGAGCGGACGGAAACGGCTCAGCAGGAGCACCAGCGCGACGGCCGTGCCAATCAGCCACGGCATCTCGGGACGCCAGAACTGGCGCAGCGCTTCGTTCATCCTGTCTCCTTAATAAGTGGGGTCAGAGTCGACTTTCCATAAGTCGGCTCTGACCCCACTTATTGTTGCACCACGATGCGCTTTGACACGAGGGACACAATTTCGGTGGGCGTGTAGCCGGCTTCGGCGAGGATTTCCGCGCTGTGCTGGCCGTGCAGCGGCGCGGGGCGCCGGATTGCGGCCGGAGTGCCGGCGAATTTGGTCGGCGGGTTGACGTACTGCACCGGGCCTTCGCTCGGATGTTCCGCCGCCTGGAACAGGCCGACCGCTTTGAGGTGCGGATGTTGGGGCAGCTCGTCGAGCGAATAGATCGGCGTCGCCGGAATGTCGAGCTCAGCGCAAATGCGCATCCATTCGACCGTCGTACGCTGCCGCGTCATTTCAGCCATATCGGCGTACATCGATACGATATTGGCGTTGCGCGCCGCCCGGTCGGCGACGCCGTATTTTTCCGCGAGATCCTCGCGGCCCGCCGCCTTGAAGAATGCGCCCCAATGAGCCCCCGTGTACGGAAGCAGCGCGATGTAGCCGTCCAGCGTGGGTGCGGGCTTGCGTCCGCCGGCAAGGAGCCGGGCGTACCCGGCACCGGAGGGCGGCGGATTGAAGGTAAGGCCGCCGAGGTGCTCGGCCAGCATGAAGGCGACCATCGTCTCGAGCATCGGCACTTCGACGTACTGGCCCCGCCCGGTGCGCTCGCGGCAGTAGAGCGCCGCCAGCACCGCATTGACGAGCGCCATGCCGGTGGTCTTGTCGGCAATGAGGCTGGGCACGTACTCGGGCGCTTCGCGCCCTTCGCTGTTGATGCTTGCCAGCCCGCACGCCGCCTGGATGACGTCGTCGAAAGCCGGCTTGTCCGCGTCGGGTCCGCCCTGCCCGAATCCCGTCGCCGCGCAATAGACGATCTGCGGCCTGATCGCGCTTGCGGCGGCATACCCGAAGCCCAGCTTCTCGATGGCCGAAACGCGCATGTTGTGCACCAGCACATCGGCTTTCGCAATGAGCCGCCGCAGTACGCCTTTTCCTTCGGCGGCCTTGAGGTCGAGCGCGAGGGAGCGCTTGTTACGGTTGATCGAGAGGAACACCGAGCTCATGCCCGCATGCAGGCTCACGCCGTTGGCGCGCATGAGATCGCCCTCCGGCGTCTCGACTTTGATCACGTCGGCGCCGTAGTCACCGAGGATCTGCGTGGCGACCGGGCCCAGCACGACCGAGGTGAGGTCGACAATGCGCACCCCGGCCAGCGGTCCCTGCGCGCCCTCTGGAGATCTTGATTCGGACGTTTCGCTCGACATTTTTTACCCTGCCCGCTTGACGCACTTCGCCTGAAGATTACACTGCGCTGGCCTTCCCCGGATTGCGGGCCACGCGCCACAGAGCGCCGGAGGTGACAAGCGGGAAGCCCACTAAAGGAGGGACGCCATGACCGGATTCATTCGTATTGCCGCGCCCACAGCGATGCTGCTGGCCGGATTTCTGGCCGCCGGGACAGCCTTGGCCCAGAAGCAGGGCGGCATCCTCAAGATGTACCACCGCGACAGTCCGGCCAGCGCCTCGATCCACGAAGAAGCCACGTTCTCGACGGTCACGCCGTTCATGGGCGTGTTCAACAACCTGGTCGAGTACAAGCAGGACGTGCCGCAGAACAGCATGGATTCGATCGTCGCCGACCTCGCCTCGAGCTGGACGTGGAACGCGGACCACACGAAGCTCACCTTCAAGCTGCGCGACGGCGTCAAATGGCATGATGGCAAGACCTTCACCGCGAAGGACGTCCAGTGCACTTTCGACATGCTCATGGGCAAGTCGAAGGACAAGTTCCGCAAAAACCCGCGCAAGAGCTGGTACGACAACATTGCCTCGGTGAGCGCGAATGGGGATTCCGAGGCGGTGTTCGCACTGAAACGGGCGCAGCCGGCGCTGCTCGCGCTGCTCGCTTCGGGTTACACGCCGGTCTACCCCTGCCACGTGTCGGCGGCCGACATGCGCACCAAGCCGGTCGGCACGGGCCCCTTCAAGTTCGTCGAGTTCAAGACCAACGAATCGATCAAGGTTGTGCGCAACCCGGACTACTGGAAAAAAGGCCGCCCCTATCTCGATGGCATCGAGTACACCATCATCCCCAACCGCTCTACAGCCATCCTTGCGTTCATCGCCGGGAAGTTCGACATGACCTTTCCGACCGAGGTGTCGATCCCGCTGCTGAAGGATGTCAAAAGCCAGGCGCCGAAGGCCGTCTGCAAAGTCGCGCCGACCAATGTCAGCACCAACCTCATCGTCAACCGCGACGCGCCGCCTTTCGACAACGCCGACCTGCGCAAGGCCATGGCGCTGACGCTCGACCGCAAGGCGTTTGTCACCATCCTTTCCGAAGGCCAGGCGGACATCGGTGCGGCAATGCTGCCCCCGCCCGAAGGCGTCTGGGGGATGCCGCCGGAAATCCTGAAGACGATTCCCGGCTACGGCCCGGACATCAAGGCCAACCGCGACGAGGCGAGGAAACTCATGCAAAAGGCGGGCTACGGGCCCGACAAGCGCCTCAAGGTGAAGGTTTCGACGCGCAACATCCCGGTCTATCGCGACCCGGCGGTGATCCTCATCGACCAGCTCAAGGAAATCTTCATCGACGGCGAGCTCGACGTGGTCGAGACCGCGAACTGGTTCTCCAAGGTCGCGCGCAAGGACTACACGGTCGGGCTCAACCTCACCGGCAGCGCGGTGGACGATCCCGACCAGAACTTCTACGAAAACTACGCCTGCGGCTCGGAGCGCAATTACACCGATTACTGCAACAAGGATCTGCAGAAGCTGTTCGACCAGCAGTCCATGGAGCCGAACTTCGAAAAGCGCAAAAAACTGGTGTGGGAGATCGACAAAAAGCTGCAGGAAGACGTCGCGCGGCCGATCATCCTGCATGCGCGCACGGCCACCTGCTGGCAGCCCCAGGTGAAGGGCGTGACGGTGATGGTGAACAGCTCCTACAACGGCTATCGCTACGAAGACGTCTGGCTGGACAAGTAGCGCCGGCCCGCGCATGACGACCGGGGGATCGGAGTGACTGCGTACCTGGTGCGGAGGTTCCTCTTGATGATCCTGACGCTGTTCGGGATCTCGGTGATCATCTTCGTGCTGCTCAGGATCGTGCCGGGCAACATCGTCGACATCCTTGCCGATGCCGCCGGCTTCGTGAATCCGGCCGAGAAAAAACAGCTCGAAGCCGAATTCGGCCTGGACAAGCCCATCCCTGTGCAGTACGCGAAATGGATCGGCGACCTTGCCAAGGGCGATCTGGGCTTTTCGTACGTCTCGGAGAAGCCGGCGCTCGACGAAATCCTGCCGCGCATCCCGATCACGGCAAGGCTGGCGGGGCTCGCGCTGCTGTTTTCGGTCCTGCTGGGCGTGCCGCTCGGCGTGATCAGCGCGGTGAAGCAGAACACCGGCCTCGACTATGCGCTTCGCGTTCTCAGCCTGACCGGGCTGTCGATGCCCTCGTTCTGGCTCGGCCTCATGATCCTGATGGCTTTCGTTTCGCTCACCGGCACCCTGCCGATCTACAGCGCCGCTCCCAAGAGCTTCCTCGACTCGCTGATCATGTACAGCGTGCCCGCCGCGGCCGTGGGCTTTCGCAGCTCGGCGCTGATCATGCGGCTCACGCGCTCCTCGATGCTCGAGGTGCTGCGCCAGGATTTCATCCGCACCGCGCGCTCCAAAGGCGCCTCGGAGAAATCGGTCAACTACCACCATGCCCTGCGCAACGCCGTCCTCCCGGTGATCACCGTGATCGGCATCGAGGCGGCGTTCCTCATCGGCGGGCTGATCGTCACCGAGACCGTGTTCAACATCCCGGGCGTGGCGCGCTTCCTGGTCGAGGCGATCCGCTGGCGCGACTACCCGATCGTGCAGAACCTGGTGATGTTCGTCGCGCTGATCGTGGTGGTCACCAATTTCCTGGTCGACATGGCCTACACCGCGCTCGATCCGCGCATCCGGTATTCGGACTAGGCGTGCAGGCCGCCCAATACGAAGCCGAGCTCGACCGCGCCGGCGCCAACGTGGCCGGGCGCTGGAGCGCGGTGCGCTTTCTTGCGCGTCGCTATCCGCTTGGCGCAATCGGCGGGGCGATCATGATTGTATTCGCGCTCACGGCCTTGCTTGCCGGACTCATCGCGCCCTACGACCCGCTGGCAACCAACTCGGCGCATTCGCTTGCCGCGCCCGGAGCGGCCCACTGGATGGGCGCCGACAACTTCGGCCGCGACGTCTACAGCCGCATCCTTCATGGCGCCCGCATTTCGCTCGCCGTGGGCATCGGCTCGACCGCGCTGGGGTGCCTGTTCGGCGTGATGCTGGGCCTCGCGTCGGGCTACCTGTCCGGCTGGGTGGACCTGCTGGTGCAGCGCCTGATCGATATCCTGCAGGCCCTCCCGCTGCTGGTGCTGGCGCTGGTCATGGCCGCCGCGCTCGGGCCTTCGATCCCCAACACGATCATCGCCATCGCCATTCCGCTGATCCCCACGGTCGCGCGCGTGATCCGCGCGAACACGCTTGCGCTGCGCGAGCTGCCGTTTGTGGAAGCGGCCCGCGCGGTGGGCATGAGCGATCTGCGCATCGCGCTGCGTCACGTGCTGCCCAACACGCTCGCCCCGCTGATAGTGCTCGCGACCGCGCAGTTCGGTTCCGCGATCCTCACCGAGGCCGCATTGTCGTTTCTCGGGCTGGGGATCCCCGAACCCTTCCCCTCCTGGGGACGCATGCTGTCGGAGTCCGCAGCGGAGTACGTGCGCAGCGCGCCGTGGCTCGTGATCTTCCCGGGTCTTGCGATCAGCCTGGTGGTATTCGGCACCAACCTGCTCGGCGACGCCGTGCGCGACTATCTCGATCCGAGGCAGCGCACCTGATGGCGTCCGCGCAGAAAAATGTTCTCGAGGTCGACGGCCTGCAGACATTTTTCTTCATGCGCGGCGGCATCCTCAAGGCGGTCGACGGGGTGTCGTTTTCGCTCAAGCGATCCGAAACGCTGGCGGTGGTCGGAGAATCCGGCTGCGGCAAGAGCATGGCCGCGCTTTCGATCATGCGGCTCGTGCCCGATCCGCCGGGGCGCATCGTGGCGGGGAGCGTCACGCTCGATGGCTGCGACCTGCTGAAACTGGACGAGGCCGCCATGCGCAGCGTGCGCGGCAACGAGATCTCGATGATCTTCCAGGAGCCGATGACCTCCCTCAATCCGGTCCTCACGATCGGCGAGCAGATCGGCGAGGCGATCCGCCTGCACCAGGACCTGCCTGCGTCGGCCGCGCGCCGGAAAGCGGTAGAGATGCTGCGCCGCGTGCGCATCCCTGAACCCGAACAGCGCGCGGGCGAGTATCCGCACCAACTCTCGGGCGGCATGCGCCAGCGCGCCATGATTGCGATGGCGCTCGCCTGCAATCCCAAGGTGCTCATTGCGGACGAGCCGACGACGGCGCTCGACGTGACGATCCAGGCGCAGATCCTCGAGCTGATCGTCGAGCTGCAGCGCGAAACCGGCACCGCGCTGATCCTGATTACCCACGACCTGGGCATCGTTGCCGAGACTGCGCAGCGCGTGGTCGTCATGTACGCCGGCCGCAAGGTCGAAGAGGCCGGCGTGGAAGAGCTGTTCGCCATGCCGCTGCATCCCTATACGCAGGGCCTCATGGCGTCCATTCCACGGCTGCCCTCGATGCGCGGCGAATCCTCGACCCCGGGCGGGCGCCTGACCGAAATTCCCGGCATGGTGCCGGCGCTCACCAATCTTCCCGAAGGGTGCCTGTTCGCACCGCGCTGTGCGCTCGCGGACAGCCGGTGCCGGTCCAAATATCCGCCCTATGAGGAAAAGCGGCCGGGCCACAGCGCGGCCTGCTGGCATTCGGACAAGCTGATGGGAGCGGTCGATGGCTGAAATGCGGGCTGAAATGCGGGCTGAAATGCGGCCTGAATCCGCGACCCCGGTGCTCGAAGTCAGCGGACTCAAGAAGCACTTCCCCCTCAGGAGCGGCATCCTGCGCCGCACCGTAGGCCACGTGTACGCCGTCGATGGCGTCAGCTTCTCGGTGGGCGAAGGCGAGACGCTTGGGCTGGTCGGCGAGAGCGGTTGCGGCAAGTCCACGGTGGCGCGCGCCGTTCTGCGCCTGGTGGAGCCGACCGCGGGCACGATCGCTTTGCGCGGGTGCGACATCACGCGTCTATCCAAGTCGGAGCTGCGGCCGCACCGGCGCGAGATGCAGATCGTTTTCCAGGACCCGTTTGCCTCCCTCGATCCGCGCATGTCGGCCGGCGACATCGTCGGCGAGCCGCTCAAGGTGCACGGCATCGCAAAAGGCGAAGCGCTGGCCGCCCAGGTCGCGGCGCTGTTCCAGCAGGTGGGGTTGCGCCCCGCGCAGATGCGCGCCTACCCGCACGAGTTCTCCGGCGGCCAGCGCCAGCGCATCTGCATCGCACGGGCCCTCGCGCTGAATCCCCGGCTCATCGTCTGCGACGAGCCGGTCTCGGCGCTCGACGTTTCGATCCAGGCGCAGGTCATCAACCTGATGGTCGACTTACAGAAGGAAAAGCGGCTTGCTTACCTCTTCATTGCGCACGACCTCGCCGTGGTCGAGCACATCAGCCACCGCATCGCGGTGATGTACCTGGGCCGGATCGTCGAGTATGCCGACAAGGAGACATTGTTCAGGCGGCCGCTGCATCCCTACACCGAGGCGCTATTGGCCGCGGTGCCGGTCCCGGATCCGAAGGTCAAGCGCATAAAACGCATTCTGCAGGGCGACGTGCCCAGTCCGGTCAACCCGCCGCCGGGCTGTGCTTTCCACCCGCGCTGTCCTCATGTAATGCCGCGCTGCAGGGAGGAAGCCCCGGCGCTCGTAGAATCCGGGGCCGGCAACTTTGTCGCCTGCCACTTGCACGGCATCAGCCCGCGGTCAGCCTAGTCCACAGCGAGTCGGCGCCCTCGCCCGCGATCATGCGGCCCAGGCGCATCTGCCAGTGCGTTTCGTTGCCGAACTCGTCGCGCCAGGACCACAGCCGCCGCGTCACGTAGTGCAGGTTGTGCTCGCGCGTGTAGCCCATTGCGCCATGCACCTGGTGCGCGATCTCGGCGCCCTTGCCCGCCGCTTCACCGGTGCGCGCCTTGGCGACCGCGACCGCAAATTCATCTGGTGTTTCGCTCGATGCTTCCACCGCGGCGTCGGCCGCGGCGCTTGCCGCCGCCGCGTGCCCGGCGAGCACCGCCAGCATGTGCTGGACCGCCTGGAACTTGCCGATCGGCCGGCCGAACTGCACGCGTTCATTCGCGTACGTCAGCGCATATTCGAGCGTGCGCTCGAGAGCGCCGGCCATCTGCACGCTGCGGTAGAGCGCGCCCTCGGTCACCAGACGCGAAGCCGCGTTCGCAAGCGGAGCCATCGCGATGGGCTTGGTGTCGAACTGCATTTTCACGCGCGGCTCGCCCGCGAGATTCTTCTCCACGTCGGCCACGGACCCGGCCGTGGAAACGAGCGAGATCATTGCCTGTCCTTCGCGTTCGGCCGCCACGACGGCCTGCGCACAGTGGTTGCCCCACGGCATTCGATGCACGACGCCGGAGACCTTGCCGCCCGAGATTGCGAGCTTGTCGCCAAGCCCGGCGCAGGCCACGGTCAGCGCGCCTTGCGGAACTTCGAGGCCGGCCGCCGCCAGCAGGCGCCCCGCCAGCATCGTCTCGGCCAGCGGCACCGGCGCGCCATGGTATGCGGTGCGACGCAGCGCAAACATGGCGTCGTCGAAGGCAAGGCCCGACCCTCCCGCACTTTCCGGCAGCGCCGCCATCGGAAGGCCGACTTCCTCCAATGCCTTCCACAGGCCCGCGGGCCACTCCCCGGATTCGGCGGATTCGCGCGCGGGCTTGCCGCAGTGGTCCTCGAACACACGGTCGATGGTTTTCGCAAGCTCATCCCGGATTTCACTCATCGCAACCCCAGCCCGCGGGCGATGATCCCGCGCAGGATTTCGCGCGTCCCGCCGCGAATGGTGAATCCGGGCGCGCGCAGCATCGTCATGCCGAGCAACTCCGGGTAGCTGTCGCCATCGCCGAGCGTGGGCTCGGTGGGAATCAGGTGGCGGAACACTTCGGGGATCTCGCGCTCGAACGCGGTGCCGATGTCCTTGACCAGGGCGGCCTCGACGTTGGGCTGCGCGCCTTTCTGCAGCAGGCCGGCGACCGAGGTCGACATTCGGCGCAGCGTCGCGACATGCGCGACGAAGCGGCCGATCTCGCTGGCGGCGCGGTCATCGGGTGCCGGGCCCACTTTGCGGATCGACTCGAGCAGAAGCTGGTACGTGCTCAGGAACCGGTCGGGCCCCGAGCGCTCGAAGGCAAGCTCGGAAGTCACCATCTTCCATCCCATGCCGACCCCGCCCATCACCATGTCGTCGGGAACGAAATAGCCGTCGAACACCACTTCGTTGAAGTCGTGCCCGCCGTACAGGTTGTAGATCGGCCGCACGCTCACGCCGGGACGCGAAAGGTCGACGATGAACTGTGTGAGCCCGGCGTGACGGTCTTCCTCCTTGGGCGCCGTGCGCACCAGTGCAATGAGGAAGTGGGAGCGATGGGCGCTGCTCGTCCACACCTTGGTGCCGCTGATCTTCCAGCCGCCCTCGGCCTTCGCCGCGCGCGTGCGCACCGCGGCAAGATCGGAACCGGAATCGGGCTCGCTCATGCCGATCGCGAAAAAGCATTCGCCGGCCACGATCCGCGGCAGGATTTCGGTCCTGGCGCGCTCGCTGCCGTTGCGCAGGATCTGGTTTCCGCTCTGGCGATCGGCGACCCAGTGCCCGCCCACGGGCGCGCCGCCGGCCAGCATCTCCTCGGTCACCACGTATCGTTCCAGCGCGGTGCGCTCGTGACCGCCGTATTTTTTTGGCCACAGCATGCCGATAAAGCCGCGCTCGCCGCACTTGCGGCTAAACCCGGCGTCGAACGAATTCCACGAGTGGCGGTTCGGGCTGAACGCGCCCTGGGCCACTTCTTCCGCGATGAATGTGCGCACTTGCCGGCGCAATTCGCCCGCCGCCGGCGGCAGTTGCACCGGCTCGAACCTGAATTCGTGCATGGCCTCCTCCTGGACAGTTACAGAGGTCAATATAGCCGAGACAACCCGGCCACGGAAAAGTAACATCAAGACCAAACTGCGGAGGAACAGCATGGACAATTCGGTGCTCTATGAACAGGACGGCGGCGTCGTCACCCTGACCTTGAACGAGCCGGCCACGCGCAATGCCATTTCGGCGTCGATCGTCGATGCCCTGGTCGAATGCACGCAGCGCATCAACGCCGACCTGACAGTCGGGTGCGTGATCCTCACCGGCGCCGGCGGCGGGTTTTCGTCCGGCGGCAACGTCAAGAACATGAAGGAGCGCGCCGGGCTCTTCGCCGGCAGCCCGGCCGAAATCCGCCGCGGCTACCACCAGGGGATCCAGCGCATCCCGCTCGCGCTGTACGACCTCGAGGCGCCTTCCATCGCCGCGGTGAACGGCGCCGCGGTCGGCGCGGGCTGCGACCTCTCGACCATGTGCGACATCCGGATCGCGGGCCGCAGCGCCACCTTCGCCGAGAGCTTCCTGCGGGTGGGGCTCGTTTCCGGCGACGGCGGCGCGTGGTTCCTGCCGCGCGCC
>JANMXB010000382.1:0-10219 GCA_031380765.1 Pseudomonadota bacterium
GAGCGCCGGGCGTTCGTGGTATGTCAGTAAGTATGCTGGGAGAGCGCGCCCAGACTGGAGCCCGGCGACAAGGTTGTCAGCAGTACCAAGGTTGTCAGTAGTACTAGCGCGCGCCGGCGCCCAACACCCGGTCGAGTACCCAGTTGTTGAACACATGCACCAGCGGCTCCGCGTGCGATAGCCGGCCGGGCCTCGAGAACGGCGAAGAAAGCCCGATCTGCTGCAAGGCGGAGATCTCGTTGTCTTCGGGGACCGAGATGTCCCAGCGCTTGTAGTAGCGTCTCACCACCTCTTCGAAGTCCGGACGCGCGGTGACACTTTTCGGAAAGCACGAACCAACGATCAATCTCGTTCTCGACGCCGACAGGGGCTGCAGTTCGAGCCACCACATGCAATCCACTGTCGAGCCGAACATCGTGCTTGGAAAGATCAGCGGGTAATAGCTCCCCATGGCAGCCTTCCCTTCAAGGGTCGGGATACGCGGGAAACCAGTGTCGCCCGTGAGCAGCGCACGGGTTCCCTCATGCTCCTTGTGTAGCGCCATCCATTGACCTTTGGCGGGCACCACCGTCGGAAAGATCCCCTTCTGGCGCGAGAGCGTCGAGCGATGAACGCTGGAGACGTGATAGGCCTCCATGGCATTCTCGACATAGATTTTCCAATTGGATTCGAGCGTGTATTCCTTGCGGCGCACGCACGTCATGGTTTCGTAGTGATAGCTCGAGAGGACATCGGGCAGGTCGACGAGATGATCCTCGAGCGGTGCCGCGTTCTCATCGAGGTTGATGAAGATGAATCCCGCCCACGACTCGAGCTTCAGCGCAATCAGCGGAAAGTCTTCCAGGCGGAAGTCCTTCGTCTGCTCCATTTCGGGCGCGACGATCAGCTTGCCCTCAAAATCGTAAGTCCACGAGTGATACGGACACCGGATCGCGTTGCAGTTGCCATCCCCCCTCAGCATGGCTGCGCCCCGATGGCGGCACGAGTTGGAAAACGCCCGCACTTCGCGATCCTTGCCGCGGATCACGATGATCGGCACGCCGGCAAAATCGACGGCGAAATAGTCGCCGGGGTTGGGGATGCGGTCGGCGCGGCCGAAGAAATTCCACTCCTTCATCCAGATGGTTTCGACCTCGCGGCGGTAGAACTCTTCCGATGTGTAGGCCCAGGGCGGCAGCGTGGTCGCCTCGGCGAGCGGCTTGCGCACGCCTGCGTAATGGCGCGGGTCGAAGATGTCCGCTGTGGCAGGCTGGCGGAAGACGGCATTCGCTACGGGGGCGACGACGGCGCTCATCGAAACACTCCGGAAAATTCCTTGGATTTGGCTAGGATACTGCTTTGTCCAGGGAGCCCGCCATGCAAGATCGAAATCTCATACCGGCCCGCAAAGGCGTCGCCGCGCGCATCAGGAAAGGGCAGCTGCTCGAGGTCGTCAACACCCACGGCTCGCAGGTCGTGGATTTCTGGGCTTTCAACGACCCCGACCTCGGGGAATGCATGTCCATGGAGCACTCCCGCGCCGCGATCGGCAGGATCATTCCCGTGGTGGGTGACACTCTCATTACCAACAAGCGGCGTGCGATCCTGACCGTTGTCGAGGACACCTCACCCGGCGTTCACGACACGCTGATCGCCTCCTGCGATGTCTATCGCTACGAGCAGCTCGGCTGCCAGGGTTTCCACGACAACTGCACCGACAACCTTAAAAACGCGCTCGAGGCGATGGGCCTGAAGCGTGTGGTGCATCCGTGCCCGTTCAACCTTTTCATGCACATCCCGGTGAAGAACGGGGTCGACATTTCGTTCGAGCCGCCGCTCGGCAAGCCGGGCGACGCGATCACGTTTCGCGCCGAGATGGATGCGGTGGTGGGATTTTCCGCATGCCCGCAGGACATGCTGCCGATCAACGGCAAGGATTGCGTCATCCACGACGCGCATTACTCGATCGCGTGAGCCGTTTCCAGAGTGCGCAGAAGTGCATCGGCGGCGCGCCCGGCGCCGCCGTCGAGACCGCCCGCGGCTTTGCGGGCGCTTGCGGCGTAGCCCGGTTCGGCCAGGAGCGCCTTCAGCTCCCTCGCCAGATTGGCGGCAGTGATTTTGTGGCGCGGGATGCTGCGTGCGAGGCCGAGGTCGGCGGCGCGGCGCGCATTGTCGGGCTGGTCGAACGCCACGGGCACGATGAGCTGCGGCCGCCCGGCCGCGAGGGCCTGCGCGAGCGTGCCGATGCCGCCCTGGTGCACAATCGCGGCCGCTTGCGGAAACACTTCCGAGTACGGCAGGTAGTCGAAAGCCTTCACGCTGCGCGGCAAAGCCTGCGCGAGTGGCGTGCCGGTAAGGAGGATTGCGCGGCGGCCAAGCCGAAGCGATGCCGCGGTCGCCTTGGCCCAGAAATCGCCGGCGATCATTACCACTGAGGACCCGAGCGCAAACACGATTGGCGCTTCGCCGCCGGCGAGAAATGCGTCGAGCTCTTCCTTGAGCCGTGCATCGGCAGGCGGGCCCTCGTAGCGCGCGAATCCGGTCAGCACCGTATTTGCCGGCCAGTCGGGTTGCGGTTCGGCAAGCAGCCGGGGAAACAGCGCGAGATTCAGGCGCGGGGAGAATTGCCCCTGCAGCAGCGCCGCGTGCGGCGCCCGCGGCAGGCCAAGCTCGGAGCGCAACTCATGCAGCGGGCTTTCCCATCTTCGAGCAATCAGTTCGGCGACCCCCGTGATCATCCGGTAGGGCGTTGCGCCCAGATGCCTGAGAGGACGCGCCCACCATGCCGAATTGAGCAGCGGCCGGTCGATGGACGACATCAGGCTCGCCGGCGCAAGGATCGAGGAAACCCAGGGCAGGCCGGTCTTCGCGCACACGAGGGGGCCCGCCATCGTGAGCGGGTGCGTGACAAGGATATCCGCGCTCCTGCAGGCTGCCGCGATGTCCTCGTACTGCTCGCGCACATACGGCATGACCATTTCGCGGATCAGGTAGCCGGGACCCCGGTACGGGTGGAAAAGCCTTGCCGCCACTGCTTCGAGACCGCCGAACTGCGTCTCCGCGGGGCGCAGCGGGGCGTATCGAATCGCCTCGGCTTCGATGAGCGCGCGATAACGGTCGGTCGTTGCGATGACCGGCAGATGGCCGCGCGCCTGCACTTCCTTCGCGATCGCAATGTACGGGTGCAGGTCGCCGAGCGATCCGACCGTGGAAAAGACAATTCGCATCGTGGATCCAGTGTAGCGGCCGGGCGCGAGCCACGCGATAATGGCTCCAACCAAGTCAGGAGAACCCACGGTGGTTGCCGAACACTACGACCTCATCATCCGCAATGCCGTGATCGTCGACGGCACGCGTGCGCCGCGCTTCGAAGGCGAGATAGCGATAAAAGCGGGCAGGATTGCCAGAGTCGGCCGGTTGAACGGCGCAAAGGCCGACCGTGAAATCGACGCGGGCGGCAACATCGCCTC
The DNA here is from genome assembly GCA_031380765.1 of Pseudomonadota bacterium. Lineage (GTDB taxonomy): Bacteria > Pseudomonadota > Gammaproteobacteria > Burkholderiales > SG8-39 > SZAS-79. The sequence goes on from JANMXB010000382.1 coordinate 3,450, forward strand.
GCCCGGATTCATCGATGCGCATACGCATGACGACCGCCTGTTGCTGTCCGCGCCCGACATGGCAGCCAAGGTGAGCCAGGGCGTAACGACCGTCGTGTCCGGCAATTGCGGCGTGAGCCTGGCGCCGATGGTCCATCGGACCGGCGCGGTGACCCCGCCCCTGGATCTCCTCGACAACACAGGCGAATGGTTCCGCTTTCCCACCTTTGCGGCGTACTTCGAAGAGCTTGCATCCAGGCCCGCCGCGACGAATTTCGCGCCGATGATCGGCCACACCACGCTTCGCGTGATGTGCATGGACGACGTCGAGCGCCCGGCGAACGCATCGGAGATCGCACGCATGCGCTCGCTCGCCCGCGAAGCGATGGTGGCTGGCGCAATAGGCGTGTCCACCGGCACCTTTTACGAGCCCGCATCGGCCGCACCTACCGCGGAAATCATCGAGGTATGCCGGCCGCTGTCGGAATTCAACGGCCTTTATGTCACCCATATGCGCAACGAGGCGGAGAAAGTCATCGATTCGCTCGATGAGACTTTCCTGATCGGCCGGGAGCTTGGCGTGCAGGTGGTGATTTCCCACCACAAGGTGGCCGGCCTTGCCAACCACGGCCGCTCCATCGAAACGCTCGCGCATATCTCGAAGCACATGGCCTTGCAGCCTATCGGCATGGATTGCTATCCGTACTGCGCCTCCTCGACCATCCTGACCTGGAGCCGGGTGGGTCCGGCCTCGAAAGTGCTGGTGACCTGGTCGAAGCCGCATCCGGAATTCAGCGGCATGGAACTCGCGCAAGTCGCGGCAAAAATGGGCGTCTCGCAGGAGGAAGCGGTCGCAAAGCTCCTCCCCGCGGGCGCCATTTATTTTGCGATGGACGAGAAGGACGTGCAGCGCATCCTCAAATTCGACCTCACGGTGGTGGGGTCGGACGGCCTGCCGCACGATGCGTCGCCTCATCCGAGGCTGTGGGGAACGTTCCCGCGCGTGCTGGGGCATTACAGCCGCGACCTCGGCCTGTTCCCGCTCGAGACCGCCGTGCACAAGATGACCGGCCTGACGGCGGCCACCTTCGGACTCGCCGACCGCGGGGTGATCCGCGAAGGCGCGTTCGCCGACATCACCCTCTTTGATGCGGAGCGCGTCGCGGAAGCCGCGACGTTCGCCAAGCCGATCCAGCCGGCTCTCGGCATCGACACCGTTATCGTGAATGGCGATGCGGTATGGCGCGAGGGCAAGCCGACCGGCGCGCGCCCGGGAAGGCGCCTTTCCCGCGGGCCTCGTCCAGCCTGATATTCGCGTCCGTCCTTTACTACGCGCGACTACGCGCGCCCTGGGTTTGCGGGAAGGCAGACCGGCGGCGGATCCTGTGGGATACTCCAAGGCGCCTGTCTCGCTTCTGAGGAGAACGGACCATGCTGATCAAGGAAATCCTGCGCGTAAAGGGCAACCGGCTTTTGTCGATCGCCGCCGACGGCCGTGCTGTCGACGCGGTGAAGACGATGGCGGAAGAGAACCTGGGATCGCTCGTGGTGATGGAGGGCAGCCGCATGCTGGGCATGCTCACCTTCCACGAGATTCTGCAAGCGCTGCACAAGGGCAAGGGCGCCCTGGACGACGCCAAGGTCGGCGACATCATGGTTAAAGAGCCGGTCACCGCGACCCCCGAAATGGAAGTCAACGATTTGCGGCGCACGATGCTCGAGACGGGCGCCCGCTATCTGCCGGTGCTCGAGGACGGCAAGCTCATCGGCGTGATTTCGTTTCGCGATGTGGCGAAAGCGGTGCTCGAAGAGCAGGATTTCGAAAACCGGATGCTCAAGGGCTACATAAAAAACTGGCCGGCGTAGCGCCGCCCATGTTCCCGGCTATTTGAATCGCCGTCGCTTTCTCCGCGCCGGCGGAGCCTCCTTGGCCGCAGCATCTGCTCTCGCGCTTTGGCGCTTCTGGCCGGAGCAGGGCGTGTGGAATCCCTGTCTGGGTCCGCTGCCGCCCCACCTCGCCGGGCATGAACTCGTCAAGGCCGCGTGGGTGGGTGTCGATCCCTCGCGGGTCTGGGACGCGCATGCGCATCTGGTCGGCACAGGCGATTCGCAAAGCGGCATCAAGCTCAGCCCGCGGATGTCCAGCCTGCTCGACCCGGTCGAATACGCGCGCCGCCTATTTTTCCTCAATGCCGGCTGCGCGCAGGAGGGCCGCGTCGACGAGTCGTACGTCCAGCGCATGCGCCATCTGCTCGCGGAGCTCCGTCCGGGCGTAAAGGTCTTGCTGTTCGCGTTTGAACGAACATTCGACGAGAAAGGCGCGATCCGGTGGGAGGACACGTCCTTTTACGTGCCCGACGCCCATGCGCGCGAGACCGCCAAACGCGACAGCACGATCTTCGAATGGGTCGCGTCGATCCATCCCTATCGCGGCGATTGCGTCGAGGCGCTCGAGGAAGCGAAGCGCGGCGGTGCCCGGGCGGTCAAATGGCTGCCGGCCGCAATGGGGATCGATCCCGGCTCGCCGCTGTGCGAGCGCTTCTATGTCGCTGCCTCGCGCCTGGACCTGCCGCTCATTTCGCACGCGGGGCTCGAGCGCGCCGTCGCCGGCAGCGACGTGCAGGCCTGGGGCAATCCGCTCAAGCTGCGGCGCGCTCTTGACGCCGGCGTCCGCGTAGTCGTGGCCCACTGTGCCTCGATGGGCGAAGACCGCGACCTCGACAAGGGCGCCAACGGCCCGCACGTCGGCAGTTTCGAGCTTTTCGCCAGGATGATGGAGGACCGGCGCTACGCGGGCCGCCTGTTCGGCGATATTTCCGCCGTGACCCAGACTGAGCGCGCGCCAATCGCGCTCGCGCGGATTCTGCGCGCCCAGGACTGGCACGGCCGGCTGCTCAATGGGTCGGACTACCCGCTGCCGGGGCTGATGCCGATTTTCTCGGTCGACTATCTTGTCTCGCTGGGCATGCTCGACGCGGCGGCTGCGCCGGTGCTCACCGAAATTCGGCGCCACAATCCGATGCTTTTCGATTTCGTCGCCAAGCGGTCCTTGCGCCTCGACGGACAACGCCTGCCGGCAGCGCTATTCGAGACGCGCGGCTTCTTCGACCCGCTCAGCAGAACGGCGCAAAAAAACCGCTGATGCGGCCGCTGCCGGCGGGAAACCCGCCGCAGCGCGAAAATGGCGACATCTCCGGGCCGTAGAGCAGTTGGTCGAACTGGCTGCGGCGCCGGGTCTCCGCCATCTGCACCGCCTGCAGGTAATCGAGCACCTGCGGTGCCACGCCCGCCTGGCGGAGCTCAAGGATGTCCGACGCTGACAACCAGAGCACGGTGCCGGTTTTTTTCAGCTGGTCCACGATCGCCGCGGGCGATTCGCCCGTGCGCGAAAGCTGTACGATTTCGGCGCTCGTCAACTGCGGCGGACCCGGGTCGAATCCGGCGCATGCGCCCACCAGCACCGCAATCGAAAAAGCCAGGGCGATCAGTCGATTGGGGGGCATGCAGGTTCGACCTTCGAGGCGTCGGGGAGTTCTTTGCTGCATGCTAAACTCATTCGCCCATTCCGCGCTCGTCCACGTCCTGGCGTTATCCATGTCCGGCAACTCTTTCGGCACGCTCTTTTGCGTCACCTCGTTCGGCGAGTCGCACGGGCCGGCCTATGGCGGCGTGGTCGACGGGTGCCCGCCCGGGCTGGAGCTGGCGGCCGCGGACCTGCAAAAGGATCTCGATCGCCGCAAGCCCGGCACTTCGCGGCACGTAACCCAGCGGCGCGAGTCCGATACGGTCGAGCTTTTGTCGGGCCTCCATGAAGGCCGCACCACCGGAACCGCGATCGGATTCCTGATCCGCAACGAGGACCAGCGCTCGAAGGACTATGCGGCGATCGCGCAGAAATTCCGTCCGGGGCATGCCGACTACACCTATTGGATGAAGTACGGGACCCGCGACCCGCGCGGCGGTGGGCGGGCTTCGGCGCGCGAGACCGCGGTGCGCGTTGCGGCGGGCGCGATCGCCAGGAAATGGCTGTTCGAGCGCTACGGCGTGGTGGTGCGCGGCTACCTCGCGCAGCTCGGTCCCAAAACGATTCCGTTCGAGGCGTGGGAGACTGTCGGCACCAACCCGTTCTTTGCCGCCAGTGCCGCAATCGTTCCGGAGCTCGACGCATTCATGGATGGATTGCGCGACTCCGGCGATTCATGCGGCGCCCGAGTCAACGTGGTTGCCGAAAACGTGCCGCCGGGGTGGGGCGAGCCCGTCTACGGGCGGCTCGATGCGGATATCGCCTCGGCAATGATGTCGATCAACGCGGTGAAGGGCGTGGAGATCGGCGCGGGATTCGCGTCCGTTGCCCAGAAGGGCAGCGAGCACGGCGACGAAATGACGCCCGAGGGGTTTCTTTCCAACAACAACGGCGGGACGCTCGGCGGGATTTCCACCGGCCAGGACGTCACCGTGTCGATTGCGCTGAAACCCACTTCGAGCATCCGGATTCCCAGGCGCACCGTCGACACGGCCGGGAACGCAGTGACGGTGGAAACGACCGGACGCCACGACCCGTGCGTGGGCATTCGCGCCACGCCGATCGCGGAAGCCATGCTTGCCTGTGTGCTCATGGACCACGCGCTGCGCCATCGCGCGCAAAACGCGGATGTCGTGCCGCCTGCCGCGCCGGTGCCCGGAAAGGTGCGATAACGTACGCAAGCTGGTGGAAAACCCACTGAAAATCAATTACAGTGGCATTTCGCAGAGTCCGTCAACGCTTTAGCCAACCAAATTATCAACAATCCAACAATCCGCCCGAGGCACCCGACATGAGCACGAATAAAGGGCAGCTGCTACAAGACCCGTTCCTGAATACGTTGCGCAAGGAACACGTGCCGGTTTCCATCTACCTGGTGAACGGCATCAAGCTTCAGGGCCAGATCGAATCCTTCGACCAGTACGTCGTCCTGCTGCGCAATTCGGTGACGCAAATGGTGTACAAGCACGCGATTTCCACCGTCGTGCCTTCGCGCGCGGTCACCCTGCCGCTTGACGGCGCCGCCGACGTCTGAGCCCGGCGACACCGTAACGGTGTCTCAGACACCGCCCCGATGTCCGCCCCGATGTCCGCGCTGATGCCCGCGCAAAAAACCGCCGCCCCCCGATCGCGCACGGCCGTCCTCGTTTGCCTGGATTTCGGCAAGGACGAGGCGTTTGCCGAATCGACGGAAGAAATCGTTCGCCTTGCTGAAAGCGCGGGCATCGCCAGCCACGTCATCGTGCAAGGCAGGCGCCAGCGTCCGGACGCGGCGCTGTTTGCGGGTTCCGGCAAGGTCGAGGAAATCCGCGCGGCAGTCGAAAACCTGGGCGCGGGCACGGTGATCTTCAACCATCACCTTTCCCCGGTGCAGGAACGCAACCTCGAGAAGAAGCTCGAATGCGCCGTGATGGACCGCACCCGGCTGATCCTGGAGATCTTCGCGCAGCGCGCCAAGACCCACGAAGGCAAGCTGCAGGTCGAGCTGGCGCAGATGGAATACCTCTCGACGCGCCTGATCCGCGGCTGGACCCACCTGGAGCGGCAGCGCGGCGGCATCGGCCTGCGCGGCGGCCCGGGGGAGACCCAGCTCGAGCTCGACCGCAGGCTGATCTCGCAGCGGATCAAAACGCTCAAGGCCGAGCTGGAGAAGACGCGCCAGCGGCGCGACGTCCAGCGGCGCGCCCGCTCGCGCAAGGACGTGTTCTCCGTGTCGCTGGTCGGCTACACCAACGCCGGCAAGTCGACGCTGTTCAATTTGCTCACCCACGCCAAGGGTTACGCCGCCGACCAGCTTTTCGCCACGCTCGATACGACGACGCGGCGAGTCTTCCTGCCGGCGCAGTCCCACGACCGCGGGGGGCGGGGCACGCAGGTGGTGGTGTCCGACACGGTGGGTTTCATCCGCGACCTGCCCACCAGCCTGATTGCCGCTTTTCGCGCGACACTCGAGGAAACGGTGCATGCGGACCTGCTGCTGCATGTGGTGGACAGCGCAACGCCCGTCCGCGAGATGCAGGTTTCCGAGGTCAACAAAGTGCTGGCAGAGATCGGGGCCGACACCGTTCCGCAGGTGCTGGTATTCAACAAGATCGACCTTGCCAACGACGGCCGGGGCACACCGCCCGGGGTGGAACGTGACGAATATGGTAAGATTTTCCGCAGTCGCGTGAGTGCGCGCTCCGGCGACGGCCTGGAAGGCCTGCGGGGCGCGATCGCGGAGCTGGCCCCGGAACGCATGCGCGCGGCGGCGGCTGATCCCACCATCCATCCTGAACTGGCGTGACCATATCCGTATGTCGCTGAACGACCCAAACTGGGGACGCGGGGGTTCTCGCGGTCCGCAAGGCCCTGGCGGCGGCAAGCAGGGGCCGCCCGATCTCGACGAACTCTGGCGCAACTTCAACCGCAAGCTGACCGATCTCTTCGGCCGCCGCGGAGGACCGGACCAGCCCCCGTCCGACGGCCGCGGCCCCGGCCCGAGTTCGGCGCAGATGGGCGGCGGCGCCGGCATCGTGGCCGCGCTGGTGCTCGCCGTCTGGCTCGCGAGCGGGTTCTACATCGTGGTCGAGGGCACGCGCGGAGTGGTGCTGACCTTTGGCAAGTTCGCGGACGAAACCCAGTCGGGCCTGCGCTGGCGGATGCCCTGGCCGATCCAGAGCCACGAGATCGTCAATCTGTCGCAGGTGCGCACGCTGGAAATTGGTTATCGCAACAGCGTCAAGACCAAGGTCCTGAAGGAATCGCTGATGCTCACGGACGACGAAAA
>JANMXB010000389.1:0-6096 GCA_031380765.1 Pseudomonadota bacterium
CGATTGCGGAACGTGGGCAGCGCGACGGTGGAAATCGTCGCCGCGGTGGCGACCGAAGAGCCGGACACCGCTGAGAACAGCGCCGAGGCGCCGATGTTGGTGTGCAGCAGCCCACCCGGAAGCCAGTTCAGCCACTCGGAAAGCGAGCGGTACATCTTGTCGGTCGCGCCACCGCGGACCAGTATTTCTCCAAGCAGGATATAGAGCGGTATCGAGAGGAGAAGATAGTCGTCCGAGGCGCCCCAGAGTTGTTCGCCAACGGCATTGATGGCAGGCAATCCGAGATAGGCGATGGCACCGACCAGTCCGACGGTAAACATGACCGTGCCCACGTGCAGGCCGAGCATCATCAGCCCGAGCATGATGGCAAGCCCGACGCCGATCTGCACGGCGTCGATCATCCGGGAGCCTTTGCGCCATCTGCCCGGCGCGGTTCGACTCGAATTGCCGCTTCGCTCTCGATTTCCTCTTCAAGCGTCTGCGGTCCGTAACTCGCGTTCAGCTCTTCCCACCCGCCGCGGGCGGCGAGCAAGCATGCGTGCAGCGCCGCGGTGAGAGCCGTCAGCGCAAAAATGGCGTAAGCGACGAACCACACAGACTGTGGTATCCACAACGGCGTGGCGAGCGGCGTGGGGGCGGTGCTCTTCAAGTCAATGCTCTCGGCAAGCACGAAATACGCGCGATACGCGAAGAAAGCGGCCATCGCGGCGAGCGTGACCATCGCAAACCAGTTGATCAACGCGCGCTGCTTCGGAGCAAAGCGCGAAACGAGGAAGTCGACGCGTGTATGCCCCCGGGTGATCAGTGCGTAGGAAAAACCGAACGCGGTCACCACCGCAAAGGTGTAGGAGCCGACTTCGTCGACACCCTGCAGGCTGAAGCCGAAAACCTTGCGGCCGAGCATCTCCACGCAGGTGAGCACCGAGATGCCGATCAACCACCAGCCGCAGGCAATGCATATCGCGCGCACGACCGACTCGAGTCCGCGCGTGAATGGGTTCTGGGGAAGGGACGATTTCATTCAACGATGCCTGGACGTCATTTCACCACTAAAGGGTGCGCCGCAGGCCGCACAGCTTACCTTCTGCGTCACGGCATGATCTCCCCGCCATTGGGATGCAAGAGCTGTCCGCAATAGTAACCGGCCTCCTCGGAGGCGAGGAATACGTATCCGGAAACCACGTCTGCGGGGGTACCCAAACGCCGCAGAGGCAGGCTGGCGGCGTGCGCCTGCTTGACCTCGGCGGAGAGCGGATCGAAGCCGGTGTCGACGAGGCCGGGAGAGACGCCGTTCACAAGGATGCCGTGCGGGGCGAGTTCCTTTGCAAGGGAGCGCATGAACACGATCAGTCCGGCCTTGGCGGCCGAATAAGCCGCGTAGTGTTCGCGCCCGATATACCCGAGCTGCGAGCAGGTGAAGATAATCCAGCCGCGCTTGTTGGGGACCATGTGCCTCGCAGCTTCCCTCGCCGCCAGAAACGCGCCGCGCAGGTGCACCGCCATCATATGGTCCCAGTCCTCGACCTTCATTTCGGCGATCGGCTGGGGGCGCTGGACGCCGGCGTTCGACACGAGGATATCGATGCGGCCCAGGCCGCTCACCACTGAGTCCACGCACGCGATGACATCGGACTCGCGGGTCACGTCGCATCGGATCGCCCGCGCCTTGCGGCCGAAAGCTTCGATCTCGGCGATCAGGCTCTTCGCCTCGGGTTCGCGGTCGACCCAGGCGATTGCGACGTCGGCGCCTTCGGCCGCATAGGCGAGCGCGACCGCCCGGCCGATACCGGTGTTGCCGCCCGTGATCAGTGCCACCTTCCCTTGCAGTCGATTCAAAGCGCGCTCCGGCGCGAGCATTATTTCACTTCCCTGAACAGGCGGCCCCAGCCTTGCACCCGTTTCGGGTCGATCCCCGCAATCCGCAACGAACTCCAGACCGCGGTGGCAATGGTGTCGTAGACCGGGATGCCGAGTTCCTGCTCGAGGCGCTCGGCAAGCGAGGCCCCATCCATGTTCGTGCAAAACACGAGGATCGCATCCGGACCGATTTCAGCGACCTCGCGGACCAGGAATTCGATGGTCTGCGGCTCGACCTCGGAAAAAGAGAAATTCACGGACAGATCCTGATGGCGCTCGGCTACGCAGGCGAACCCTTCGCGGCCGAAATTCGCCGCGATCTTTTCCTGCACATCGCCGGTGTACGGGGTGACCATGCCGAATCGCTTCACACCGGTAGTGCGGAAGATTTCGTCGATCGCAAGCACCGAAGAGCAGGCCGGTACCCCCGTGCGTGCGCTGATCGAGGCACACAGGTCGCGGTCGGCCTGAAAGCCAAGCCAACCGGCCGAAGTACCGTTCCAGCAGAGCGAATGGCAATGTGCATCGGCGAGAAGTTCGGCCGCGGCGAGCATGGGTTCGGCCGTGAACTGGCCGAGCGCCTTCGCCGACAGCGCGATGTCGGTGACGCGAAAGCGTCCGAAGTGCGCCGAGACTTCGGGCAACCCCGCGAGCATCGCGGCGGTCACCGGCTCGAGGGTGGTATTGGAGGAAGGCGTCAGCATGCCCAGGAATTTGCGATCGCGTTTCATCATTCAACCGATTCGCAAACTCGCTTCCCCGATGCCCGGAAAGCGCACGAGTACCGTATCGCCCGGTGCGACGAACTCCATGCCGGTCCATGACCCGGTCGTCAGCAGATCGCCGCGACGCAAGCCGCCGGCACGCCGCGCGCAATGCTCGACCGCCCAAGGAAGAATCCCGAGCGGGCTGCCGAGCGGATGGGTGCCGACCTTGTCAAGTTTCCTTTCCCCGTTTACCCACAACTCGGCATGCTGGGTGCCGAATTCCACATCCCGCCAGTCGCGCGTGCCGCTGCCGGTCACCAATGCGCCGTTCAACTGGAAGTCTGCGAGACGCGACAGCGCAGAGGCTGCTTTCCAGTCGGTGAGGCGGGTATCGCAAATCTCGATGGTCACCACAAGTTCATCCACCGCTTGCGTCAACTCGTCCTCGCTCCAGCCTGCGGCTCGGGCGGGCAAATCGTGCCGCAACCGGAAAGCGACTTCCCCCTCGATGCCGATCATGTGAAAAGCATTTGCCGCTACCCATGCCGGACTGGCAAGGACGCTGCCGATCGCGGCCGCGGTGGGCTCGGCATCCGGCCCCGATGCACCCGCCTTCCACGCGCTTGCGCGTTGCCCGGGAAAGCGCGCGGCGAACACCGTGTCCTGGATGCGATAGGCGTCGTCTGTCGAGCGCACCCCAACGGGACAGTCGATCTGCCGGTGCTCGCGCCAGGCTTGCGCAAACAGGGTGGCAATTGCTTGTGTCTCAGGCGTCATTCAGGTGATCCAGAGTATTGTTTTTCACGCGAACCTCGACCGAAGGCCCTAGAAATCCACCTCGTCCCGGACCGCGGCGCGGTTGATCTCGATCTGGTCGCCGAGGATCACGCCGAGGATGAATGGCGCAAGCGCAAACCCGAGCTTGACCAGGCCGTAGCCGAAGCGATCTTTTTCATGGTTTTAGTCTCCTTGGTGTGCAGCGCGGGCATCTTAGCCTTGGCCTCGCGCGCGACGCAAACGCCCGCGGATGGTGCGCCGCACCCGGGAGGGAATCAGCCGGTAGAATCCGTGTCCTACCCGATTGCCCCCTGAAGCCGGACTCCCATGCGCGAACCCACTGCGAAAACGATTCACCTCAAAGACTACACGCCGCCTGCCTTCCTGATTTCCACGATCGAGCTCGACGTCGAAATCCGCGGCCAGGACGCTTTAGTTCGCGCGCGCCTTGCGATCGTGCGCAATCCCGACGCGGCCGATCAGTCCGCGCCACTTGCGCTCAACGGCGACGAGCTCTCGCTGCAGTCGATTGCGCTCGACGGGCGCAAGCTTGCCGCCGAAGAGTATTCGGTCGACGCGGATCGGCTCACGGTCCACAAGGTGCCGGACACCTTCCGGCTTGAAACCGCGGTGATTATCGTCCCGCAGAAAAACACCAAGCTCGAGGGGCTTTACGCAACCAAGGCCGGATTCGTCACCCAATGCGAGGCCGAGGGCTTCCGCCGCATCACGTGGTTCATCGATCGCCCGGACGTGATGGCGAAATACACGGTCACCGTGCGCGCCGACAAGGAAAAGTTCCCGGTGCTTCTGTCCAACGGCAACCTTGTCGGCGCCGGCGACCAGCGCGGCGGGCGCCACTGGGCGAAATTTGAGGATCCGTTCCCCAAGCCCTCCTACCTCTTCGCGATGGTCGCGGCGAAGCTCGAGATGCTCGAAGACTCGTTCGTCACCAAGTCCGGCCGCACCGCGCGCCTCGCGATCTACGTCGAGTCCGGCAAACTCGACCAGAGCGCCTTCGCGATGCAATGCCTCAAGAGCTCCATGAAATGGGACGAGGAGGTTTATGGCCTCGAGCTGGATCTGGACCAGTACAAGATCGTCGCGGTCGGCGACTTCAACTCCGGCGCGATGGAGAACAAGGGCCTCAACATTTTCAACACCAAGTACGTCCTCGCGCGGCCCGACACGGCCACCGACGTCGACTACCAGAACATCGACCGCGTGGTCGCGCACGAGTACTTCCACAACTGGACCGGCAATCGCGTGACCTGCCGCGACTGGTTCCAGCTGTCCCTCAAGGAAGGCCTCACCGTCTTCCGCGACCAGGAGTACGGCGCCGACAAGTACTCCCGTCCCGTGCAGCGCATCCAGGAAGTGCGCGGATTGCGCAGCGCCCAGTTCCCGGAGGACGCCGGGCCGATGGCGCATCCGGTGCGGCCGCAGTCGTACATGGAGATCCGCAACTTCTACACCATGACCGTATACGAGAAAGGCGCCGAGGTCGTGCGCATGCAGCACACGCTGCTGGGACCCGAGTTGTTCCGCAAAGGCATGGATTTGTACTTCGAGCGCCATGACGGCAAGGCCGTGACGACGGACGAATTCGTCGCAGCCATGCAGGACGCCTCGAACATCGACCTCACGCAGTTCAAGCTCTGGTATGACCAGGCCGGCACGCCGGTGCTCGACGTGACCGGCGAATATGACACGGCCGCCAGGCGCTACACGTTGCGCGTGAAGCAATCGTGCCCGCCGACGCCGGGCCAGCCGACCAAGCTGCCCTTCCACATTCCCTTTGCGGTGGGCCTGGTGGGTCCCGATGGCCTGGACTACGCGTCGCAGCTTTGCTCGCTCAGGCAAGCCGAAGAGACTTTCGTATTCGAAGGCGTGCCGCAGAACCCCGTGCCCTCGATCCTGCGCGGGTTTTCCGCGCCGGTCATCGTGAACTACGCGTATTCGGAAGCCGACCTCGCGCATCTCATGGCGCACGACTCCGACGCATTCAACCGATGGGAAGCGGGCCAGCGGCTGGCGACCAACCTGCTGCTGGGTGGCGTGAGCGAGGCGCCGCACTCTTTCATCGATGCCTTCCGCCGCGTCCTGCGGGACGGACCGAAGGATCCGGCCTTCGCTACCGAAGCGCTGAACCTGCCCTCGGAGACGACACTTGCCGAACAGATGGAAGTGGTCGACCCGGACGCGCTGCATGCGTCGCGCAACAGTGTGCGGCGCCAGCTGGCTGCGGCGTTGCGGGAAGACCTGCTGGCGACGCACCGCGCGATGGCTGTCAGCGGCCCCTACTCGCCCGACGCGGCCTCGGCCGGAAAGCGCTCGCTCAGGAACCTGTGCCTCGGCCTGCTCATGGAGATCAACGACGCCGAAGTCCGCGCGCTATGCGTGAAGCAGTTCGAGACCGCCGACAACATGACCGACGCGATGGCCGCGCTCACTTTCCTTGCCAACACCGACTGTCCCGAGCGCGTGACCGCTCTCGACTCGGTATACGAGAAATGGAAGCACGAGCCGCTGGTCGTCGACAAATGGCTCGCGGTGCAGGCCACCTCGCGCCTCCCGGGCACGCTGGCAGAGGTCAAGCGGCTCACCGCGCACCCGGCATTCGATCTCAAAAACCCCAACAAGATCTACGCCCTCATCCGCGCTTTCGTTGCCGCCAACCATGTGCGCTTCCATGCCGCGGATGGCGGCGGCTACGCCTTCGCCGCCGACCAGGTGATCGCGATCGACAAGCTCA
>JANMXB010000231.1:0-6166 GCA_031380765.1 Pseudomonadota bacterium
GATGCCCCGCGTCCCGACGAGATCCTGGTCGCGATGGCGATTGCCGACGGCGGGCGCATTTACCCGCGCTGCGGACAGGGCCCGGTGCGATAAGATCGGCGGATGATTCTTCCCTTGCGTCGTGAAGCCGCGGATCTGCTCGCGGCGCTCGAAGCGCGGCCGCTTGCCGGGCTCCTGGCTGAGGCGTGCCGGTTGCGCGAGCTCGGCCACGGCCGGCGCATCAGCTATTCACGCAAGGTTTTCATCCCGCTTACCCGGCTGTGCCGCAATGTCTGCGGGTACTGTACTTTCGTGCGCGGCCCCAAGCAGGTCGACCATCCATTTCTGCGCCCGGAAGAAGTGCTCGAGATTGCGCGCCTGGGACGCGATGCCGGCTGCCGCGAGGCATTGTTCACCCTGGGCGAGCGTCCCGAGGCCGTGCACGAATCGGCGCGGGCGGCGCTGAAAGCGCTCGGCTACGCTTCCACGCTCGAATACCTTGCCGCGATGTGCACGCTCGTGCGCGAGGAAACCGGCCTCCTGCCGCACACCAATCCCGGCGTGCTCGATGAAACCGAAATTTCCGCGCTGCGCAGGGTGAGCGTTTCGCAGGGCATGATGCTCGAGTCCACGGCCCAGAGGCTGTGCGCGCCCGGCGGGCCCCATTACGGCTGTCCCGACAAGCTGCCCGCGGTGCGTCTCGCGGCGATCGAAGCGGCGGGCCGCGCGGGCGTGCCGTATACGAGCGGCATCCTGATCGGCATCGGCGAAACACGGATCGAGAGGATCGAAGCCCTGCTCGCGCTGCGCGACGCGCACGCGCGCCATGGCCACTTGCAGGAAGTCATCGTGCAGAATTTTCGCGCCAAGGACGACACGCGCATGCGCGCGCACGGCGAGCCCGGATTCGACGACCTGCTCTGGACGGCCGCTGCGGCGCGGCTTGTGCTCGGCGCGGCGGCGAATATCCAGATTCCGCCCAACCTGAGCGAGTCGCGCTTCCCCGAGCTGCTCGCAGCCGGCATCAACGACTGGGGCGGCATCTCGCCGGTCACCGACGACTACGTGAACCCAGAGCGCAAATGGCCGCAAATCCATCGCCTGGAACAGGCGACGCGCGCGGCGGGACTCATCCCCGTGGAGCGGCTGGCGGTGTATCCGGAATACGCCGTTGACGGTGCGCGATGGCTCGACCCTTCGCTGATTCGCCCCGTCTTCGATGCGATCGATTCCGAAGGGTATGCGCGCCTCGACGCATGGAGCCCGGGCGTGGCCGATGCCGTGATCCCCGCGCCGGTCAGGCCTGCGGGGCGCCGCGTGACCAACACAAGTATCGATAACCTGCTCGACCGCGCGGTGGGTGGCGCGCGGCTCGACGCATCCGGCATCGCGCGGCTGTTCGCGGCCCGCGAGGACGAAGCCGACGCCATTCTCGCCGCCGCTGACGCGCTTCGCCGCCGCGTGAGCGCAGACACGGTGCGCTATGTTGTCAACCGCAACATCAACTACACGAATATCTGCTCGCTGCGCTGCCGCTTCTGCGCGTTCTCCAAGGGCAAGACCGCGGAGACATTGCGCGGCAAACCCTACGACCTTGCACTTGACGAAGTCGCCCGCCGGACGGCGGAAGCCTGGGACCGCGGGGCGACCGAAGTCTGCATGCAGGGCGGCATCCATCCGGCGTATACGGGCGCAACCTATCTGGCGCTGCTCGGCGCAGCCAAAGCCGCGATACCGGGCATCCACGTTCACGCGTTCTCGCCGCTCGAAGTCACGCACGGGGCGAAAACACTCGGGGTGAGCGTGGAGGATTTTCTCGCGCGCCTGCGCGACGCAGGGCTCGGGTCGCTGCCCGGCACCGCGGCCGAAATCCTCGACGATCCTGTGCGCGCGAAGATCTGCCCCGACAAGCTCACGACGGCCCAATGGCTGCACGTGATCGAAGCCGCGCACCGCGCCGGCATTCGTACAACCGCGACCATCCTGTTCGGCCATGTCGAGACCTCGCGCTCCTGGGCGCGCCACCTTCTCGCGGTGCGCGACCTGCAGGAACGCAGCGGTGGCATCACTGAATTCGTGCCGCTGCCGTTCGTGCATATGGAAGCGCCGATGTACCTGCGCGAAGGCGCCAGGCGCGGCCCGACCTGGCGCGAGACGTTGTTGATGCACGCAGTGTCGCGCCTTGCGCTGCACCCGCTGATCCCGAACATCCAGGTGTCATGGGTCAAGCTGGGCCCGCTGGGGGCCGCGGCTTGTCTGGCCGCCGGGGCCAACGATCTGGGCGGAACGCTCATGAACGAAAGCATCTCGAGGGCCGCCGGCAACGAACATGGCGAAGAACTGTCTCCCGAGCGCATGCACGCGCTCGTGAACGGCATTGGCCGCATCCCCGAGCAGCGCAACACGCTCTACGGGCCTGTGGACGAGGAGTGCAAAGCGCGCAGCTTCGCCGCGCCGCCCCTCGCCCCGGTCGTTCTCACCCCCCCGGCCAGGCTGGACCGGACCGAAGCTCGCGGATGACCGGCAATCCGCAAACCATTGCCGTGATCGGTGGCACCGGCGCCGAGGGCCGCGGGCTTGCGCTGCGCTGGGCCGCGGCTGGCCATCACGTGATCATCGGTTCTCGCGATGCGGCCCGCGCGGGCGAAGCCGCGAAATCCATGGCTGCGACGCTGCCACAGGCAAGGATCGAAGGCGACGAAAGCCTGGCCGCCGCGCAGAAGGCGCAAATCGCCGTGTTGGCGGTGCCCTATGCCGCGCAACTCGATACCGCGCGGCGGATCGCGCCGGCCCTGGCGGGAAAGATCCTCATCGACGTCACGGTCCCGTTGATGCCGCCCAAGGTTTCGGTCGTGCAGCTGCCGCCCGAAGGGTCGTGCGTGGTGCGCGTGCAGCGGGAACTCGGCGATACGGTGCGAGTCGTATCGGCTTTCCAGAACGTGTCTGCACACAAGCTGAGCGACCCCGCCTACACCATCGCCTGTGACGTGCTCGTGTGTTCGGACTCGAAAGAAGCCCGCCAAACGGTAATCGCACTCGCAGCCGATGCCGGTCTGCGCGGCATCGACGCCGGGCCGCTGGCCAACTCCGCCGCCGCCGAGGCCATGACTTCGCTGCTGATCTGGATCAACCGGGCCTACAAGATTCCCGACGCGGGGCTCGCGATTACCGGCATCGCCTGAAGGCCGCGGCATTGGGCACTGCATCCCGGCTCGAACTGATCGGCCTCGAAGGCATCGGTGCGGTGCGCGCCGGCGACGACCTCGGTGTGCTGATCAAAGAGTCTCTCGCCGCGAGCGATATCGCGTTGCGCGACGGCGACATCGTCGCGATCGCGCAAAAGATCGTGTCCAAGTCCGAGAATCGTTACGTGCTGCTCGACGACGTTGTGCCTTCGTCCCGCGCAATCGAGCTCGCGCCGCTGTGCGACAAGGATCCGCGCATGGTCGAGGTCGTGTTGACGCAGTCGCGCGAGGTGCTGCGCACGGTGACCGGCGTCATCGTCGTGGAGGATGTGCGCGGTCTGGTGCTCGCAAATGCCGGCGTGGACCGCTCGAACGTGGACCTGGACGAGGCCGGACGCGAGCGCGTGCTGCTCTTGCCCGCCGACCCGGACGCGAGCGCCGCACGATTGCGCAAATCGCTCGCCGCGCTTTGCGGCGCTGACGTCGGCGTGATCATCAACGACAGCCTCGGGCGCGCGTGGCGCATGGGAACGGTGGGCGTGGCGATCGGCGTTGCGGGACTGCCGGGCCTGCTCGACCGGCGCGGCGAAGAGGACTTAGGGGGCCGCCCGCTTCTCATTACCGAAGTCGGCATGGCCGATGAGCTCGCGGCGGCGGCGTCCGCGGTCATGGGTCAGGCGGCCGAAGGCAGGCCGGTGGTGCTTATCCGCGGTGTAGCGTGGCCGCGCCGGCACGGCAGCGCGCGCGAGCTTCAGCGCCCGCGGCACAAGGATCTGTTCCGATGATCCTCGCGCTCGCCGGCGGCGTGGGGGGCGCCAAACTGGCCGATGGCCTGGCGCGCTCGCTCGGCCCGAGGGAACTGGCGATCGCCGTGAATACGGGCGACGACTTCGAGCACCTGGGCCTGCGCATTTCGCCCGACCTGGACACCGTGATGTACACCCTCGCGGGGATCGCCAACCCCGCGACCGGCTGGGGGCAGGCCGGCGAGACCTGGGCGTTCATGCAGGCCCTCGAGAAACTCGGCGGCCCGGCCTGGTTCAGGCTTGGCGACCGCGACCTTGCAACCAACGTCGAGCGCACGCAGCGTCTGGCGCGCGGCGAGCTCCTTTCCGCGGTCACCCGCGCGTTGTGCGAGCGGCTCGGCATTCGGCATGCGCTCATTCCCATGTCCGACGACCCGGTGCCCACACGCGTGCGCACCAACGAAGGCTGGCTGGATTTCCAGCACTATTTTGTGCGCGAGCAATGCCGTCCCGCACTGCTCGAGGTGCGCTACGAAGGCGCGGATCGCGCACAGCCGTCCGCGGCGCTCGCTCAAGCGCTGGCCTCGAGCGATCTGGAAGGCGTGGTGATTTGTCCCTCCAACCCGTATCTGAGCGTTGCGCCCATCTTCGCGCTGCCCGGCGTGCGGGGAGCGGTGGGGAGCGCGCGCGCAGTCGTCGCCGTTTCGCCCATCGTGGGGGGCGAAGCGATCAAGGGACCGGCCGCGAAAATAATGCAGGAGCTCGGAGCGGAAGTCTCGGCGCTGGGCATTGCGCGCTGGTATGCGGGCCTGGTGGGCACGCTGGTGATCGACCGTGCCGATGCGGCGCTCGCACCGCGCATCGAGGCGCTCGGCATGAAGGCCGTGGTCACGGACACGATAATGGGCGATGCGGCAGGCCGTGCCCGTCTCGCCGGAGAATGCATCTCCCTCGTTCGGCAAGCACGATCGTGAAGGCGCACCCGCGCATTTACGCCGTCGTGCCGGTCAAGGATCCGGCGGTTGGCAAGACCCGCCTTGCGCCGGTCCTGGATGCCGGCCAGCGCCGCGAACTGTGCCTGTTCCTCGCAAAGCGCACTCTTGAATTTTGCGCAGAAGCCTTTGGAGCGCAATGCACAATCGTGGTGACCGGAGCCGCTGACATTATGCGGTGGGCATCGCAAGCGCACATCCAGGTCATCCCGGAACCGCCCGGCGGGAACGGTCTCAACGCGGCGCTCATCCTTGGTGCCGCACAGGCGCACAGGTGCGGCGCCGACGGATTGCTTGTCGTTCCTGCGGATCTTGCGCTCCTGAGCGTCGACGAACTGCGCGCGGCCGCGAAAGCGATTCCCGGGGCGCCCGGATGCCTGATCGTGCCCGACCGCCGCGACAACGGCACGAACATGCTTGGCCTGGCGCCCCTTCGCGAAGACCTTTTTGCGTTCGGCGAGGGGAGCCTGAAGCGCCATTGCGAGCTCGCGCATTGCGCCGGGTGTGAAGTGCGCATCCACCGAAGCGCGGCGCTGGCACTCGACCTCGACCTGCCCGAAGACTACGCCGCCTGGCGCCGCGAAATTCCGACAGCTTCTGAATCTGAAAAATTACATTCTGAAAGTCCGCGCCGATATTGATTGTCCTGTCAGTTTATGTACTGGTACCAGTACACTACCTCTCGCAGGCGGGCAACATCAGCGCCTGAAGCACTTCCCCCGTCGAGCGGTTCTGCACGAACGCGGCGACACCGGAGTGTTTTGGATTCGCGTTCGGCAGGAGCGGCAGCGTGCGCTTCTCGCCCACCTTCAGGTCGGCGCCGAATTCGATCGGCCCGATCCACTCGCGCACCACGTAGTCGTGCGGGAGGGTTTTGCCCTTGTTCTCGCCGGCCGAAACCAGGCTGGTGAGCTTGTTCTCGAACGCCGCGAGATAGACGGCGGCCTCCTTGCGCTCGGAGGCGCCCAGCAGCTCGGCTGACAGCGTGACGTCCACGCTGGTCCTGCCCATGGCAACGAGGCTCAGCCCGATCTTCGCGCGCGGCGGCTGGCTGTTCGACTTCTCCACCGCGCTCGCGAACTCGCCCGAATCCCAACGGCGGAAGTCCTGCCCCTGAAGCAGGACCTGCGGCGTGTAGACGATCTTCGCGCGCTTGAGCTCGGCGAGGCGCCTTTGGCGCGTGGCGAATTCGCGCTTCGCGTAGGGATCCTTCCAGCCGATGTAGTCCCAATAGTCGACGTGCAGGGCGAGCGGGACGACCTTG
>JANMXB010000444.1:0-5950 GCA_031380765.1 Pseudomonadota bacterium
TGCGCGCGCGTTCCTCGGTTTCCCGCGAGAAGCGCTGTGCTTCTTCCTTGGCCACGCGGTTGGCGTGATATTGCTCCAGGCGTTCGGCTTCTGCTTTGGCCTCGCGTTCGGCTTCCTGTTTGGCCTTAAGCTCTTCAGTCCGCGCGCGTTCTTCCGCTTCGCGGTTCGCTCTTTCTTCGGTTTCCTTGCGTGCGCGTTCCTCGGCTTCCTCGCGCGCTACGCGTTCCGCTTCGGCCTTTGCGCGCTCTTCCTCGAGCCGGGCCTTGAGTTCGGCTTCGGCGCGCGCGCGCTCCTCGGCTTCACGCCTGGCTTTCTCTTCGGCCTCCTTGCGTGCGCGCTCCTCGGCCTCGCGCGCGAGACGCTCGGCTTCTTCTTTTGCCTTGCGTTCCGCCTCCTCACGCGCCTTGCGCTCGGCTTCGGCCTTGGCACGCTCCGCTTCGATCTGCGCCTTCAGTTCGGCCTCGACGCGCGCGCGTTCCTCCGCCTCGCGGCGGGCCTTTTCCTCGGCCTCCTTTCGGGCGCGCTCCTCTGCCTCGCGGGCTGCGCGCTCGGCCTCCTCCTTTGCCTTGCGCTCGGCTTCCTCGCGCGCCTTGCGTTCTGCTTCGGCCCTCGCCCGCTCCGCTTCGAGCTGCGCCTTCAGATCGGCTTCGACGCGCGCATGCTCCTCGGCATCGCGACGCGCTTTTTCTTCCGCTTCCTTCCGGGTGGTCTCCTCGCGCGCAATGCGTGCGGCTTCTGCCTTTGCCACCTCGGCTTCGTGTTCGGCTTTCAGCTCGGCCTCGACGCGAGCGGTTTCCTCGGCGTCGCGGCGGGCTTTTTCCGCTGCCTCGCCTTTCGCCCGCTCCGCCGCGGCTTCGGCATCCGATTTCGCTTTGGCGTCGGCTTGTGCCTTCGCCTTCGCTTCGGCGTCTGCTTTCGACCTCGCTTCAGCGTCGGCTTTCGCCTTGGACTCAGCTTCTGCTTTTGCTTTTCCCTCGGCGTCCGCTCTCGCCTTGGCTTCGGCTGCGGCCTTCGCCTGGGCGGCAGCCGCGGCCTTCGCGCGCACCTCGGCCTCCACTTTGGCGCGCTGCGCAGCGAGGGCAGCGGCCTTGGCCGTGGCTTCTTCCCGCGCCTTGTAGTCCGAGGTCTTGTCCTCTGCGGAGCTGACTGACGCAGCACGCGCCTGGGCCGCCAGGTCTGTCGGCGGCTTGGGTGCCGCCGGTTTATTCGGCGGGATGACAAGCGCCTGCGTAAAGTCGAGTTCCTCGTCTGCGCCGTCCGCGGGCTTCGGCGGGGCCGCCTTGGCCGCTGGCGCGCCCGGGGGTTTCGCCGCGGGCGCTACCGGAGACGATGCGAGCTCCCGCACGAACCCGTCTTTCTCCAGCTGCTTCATGAGCAGCAGGAATTTTGCCTCGTCGATCTTTTCGAATTTCTTGTTGACTTCGGCGACGCGCGACTTGCCGTCGATCTGGGCAAGGACGGCGCGATCGGCACGCGACAGGTGGCTCGACTTGCCGGATGCCTCCAGCATGCCTTTGCCGGTCTTGGAAAAGATCGAAGAGCTGTCCATTATTGTTCAGGGAGACGCGAGGCAAGCGCTGCGAATCCAGCGGCGGATCGCGCAACCGGTCCCGCAACTGGCCCAATTGTATATGGCGGCCGGAATCCGGTGGGACGTCAAATCGGCGCCGCCCCATATCCGCCGCCGCCCGGCGATTCGATCACGAAAACGTCGCCCGGCGCCATTTCGGTCCGGTCGGCGCCCCCGAGCTCGAGCACCGTGCCGTCGGCCCTTTCGACCCAGTTGCGGCCGGCAACGCCCTCGCCCCCGCCGGCCATGCCATGCGGCCGCACCAGGCGGTGGCCGGACAGGATCGCGGCCGTCATCGCCTCGAGGAAGCGGATGCGGCGAACGCCGCCGTTGCCGCCATGCCAGCGCCCGCGGCCGCCCGAATCGCTTCTCACCTCGAATTTCTCCAGCAGCACGGGAAAACGCCATTCGAGGACTTCGGGATCGGTGAGCCGCGAATTGGTCATATGAGTCTGGACGACATCGGTGCCGTCGAACCCGGGGCCCGCACCCGAGCCGCCGGCGACGGTTTCATAGTACTGGTAGCGCGCATTGCCGAACGTGAAGTTGTTCATGGTTCCCTGCGAGGCGGCCATCACTCCAAGCGCACCGTACAGCGCGTCCGTGATGCACTGCGAGGTTTCGACGTTGCCCGCGACCACCGCGGCCGGAAAGCGCGGGTTCAGCATGCAGCCGTCGGGAATGATCACCTCGAGAGGCTTCAGGCAGCCCGCGTTGAGCGGAATGTCGTCATCGACCAGGCTGCGGAACACGTACAGCACTGCCGCCATGCAGACCGCGGAAGGGGCGTTGAAATTGTCGGGCAGCTGCCCGGTCGTGCCGGTGAAGTCGATGGTCGCGCTGCGGCGGTCCCCGCCTATCGAAACCTTCACGCGGATGCGCGCGCCGTTGTCGAGCGGGAAGTCGAACGCCCCGCCCTTGAGCACGCCGATCACACGGCGCACCGATTCCTCGGCGTTGTCCTGGACGTGGAGCATGTAGGCGCGCACGACGTCGAGGCCGAAGTGTCCGACCATGCGCCGCAGTTCCTGCACGCCTTTTTCGTTCGCCGCGATCTGCGCCTGCAGGTCGGCGAGGTTTTGTACCACGTTGCGCACCGGGTACCGGCCGGAGGTGAGCAGCTCGACGGTTTCCTTTTCGCGAAACCGGCCGCCTTCGACAAGCAGGAAGTTGTCGATGAGCACGCCTTCTTCGTCGACGGTTTTCGAGTCCGGGGGCATCGAGCCGGGCGTGATCCCGCCGATGTCCGCATGGTGCCCCCGCGAGCCGACGTAAAAGAGGATTGCCTTTCCCGCATCGTCCCAGACGGGCGTGATCACCGTCACATCGGGAAGATGGGTGCCGCCGTTGTACGGGGCATTGAGCACATAGACATCGCCCGGCTTCATGCGTCCCGCGTTTTCGCGGATCACGGTCTTGATCGATTCGCCCATCGAGCCCAGGTGCACCGGCATGTGCGGCGCGTTGGCAATCAAATTGCCCGCGGCGTCGAACAGGGCGCAGGAAAAATCCAGCCGCTCCTTGATGTTCACGGAATAGGCCGTGTTCTGCAGGCGCAGCCCCATCTGCTCGGCAATCGACATGTACAAGTTGTTGAAGATCTCGAGCATCACCGGATCGGCCTGGGTGCCAAGCGCAACGCGGGTCTCGCGCGCCATCACGCGCTCGAGCACGAGGTGGTTCGCAGGCGTGACTTCGGCGCGCCAGCCGGGCTCGACGACCGTCGTGGCGTTCGCTTCCGCGAGGATTGCCGGACCTTCCACGCGGCTGCCGGCACCGAGTTCATCGCGGCGATAGACGGGCGTGTCGTGCCAGCGGCCCTGGGTAAACATGCGCACCGTGGCGGCGCATACCGGCTCGCCTTGCGCGGAAACGGATCCGGCTTCGGCGACGCAATCCGAGGCGCCGATCGCCTCTGCCGAAACCGCCTCGGCGATAAGGGCCTTGCCGGGCATCAGGAAACTGTACTGCTGGCGGTAGGCATCCTCGAAGCGGGCCAGCATCTGGCCGACTGTGCCCGCGGACACTAGGAGCGCGGTGTCCGTGCCTTCGTATTTGAGATGCACCCTCTTCACCAACCTGATGCGCGTTGCGTCGACACCCTGGCCCAGCAATTCTTCACGCGCTGCCGAAGCAAGTTTTTCGAGCGTCCCATCAAGCGCCGGCAGGCCATTTTCATCGAGCCGGGCCTCGATCGCTTCCTCGCGCATGGCGGTCTGGTCGGCCAGGCCCATGCCGTACGCCGAAAGCACTCCGGCGAAAGGATGGATGAAGATGCGCGTCATCGCGAGCGCATCGGCAACAAGGCAGGCATGCTGCCCGGCGGCGCCGCCGAAACAGCAAAGCGTGTAGCCGGTGACATCGTGGCCGCGCTGCACGGAGATGTGTTTGATCGCGTTCGCCATGTTGCCCACGGCAATCTCGATGAACCCTTCGGCAACCTCTTCGGGTTTGCGCGCGTCGCCCGTTGCGGAGTGGATCGCGCGCGCGAGGTCGGCGAACTTTGCGCGCACCACCTCCGCTTCCAGCGGCTCGTCTCCGCCGGGCCCGAACACGGACGGAAAAAATTGCGGCTGGATCTTGCCTACCATTACGTTTGCGTCGGTGACGGCGAGCGGCCCGCCGCGCCGGTAGCTTGCGGGACCCGGGTTTGCCGCGGCCGAGTCGGGGCCGACGCGGTAGCGCGCCCCGTCGAAATGCAGGATCGACCCGCCACCGGCAGCCACGGTGTGGATGCTCATCATCGGCGCGCGCATGCGCACGCCGGCCACGCGGGTCTCGAACTCGCGCTCGAATTCTCCCGCGTAGTGGGAAACGTCCGTCGAGGTGCCCCCCATGTCGAACCCGATGATGCGGTCGAACCCAGCCGCAAGGGACGTGCGCACCGCGCCGACGATCCCGCCCGCCGGTCCGGAAAGGATCGAGTCCTTGCCCTGGAACCGGCGCGCATTGGTAAGCCCGCCGTTGGACTGCATGAACATGACGCGCACGTCCTGGAGCTCACCGGCCACCTCGTCGACGTAACGGCGCAGGATCGGCGAGAGATAGGCATCGACCACCGTTGTGTCGCCGCGGCCAACGAGCTTCATCAGGGGGCTGACGCGGTGCGAGACGGAGATCTGGGTGAACCCAACCGCCGTTGCGAGCTCGGCGACCCGGGCCTCGTGCTGGGTATGGCGGTACCCGTGCATGAGAACGATGGCGATCGAGCGGATGCCGCGATCGAAGACCGCTTGCAGACCCGCGCGCGTGCTTTCTTCGTCGAGAGGCACCAGCACTTCGCCGCGCGCGGCAATGCGCTCTTCGACTTCAATCACTTCGCTGTAGAGCATCTCGGGCAGGACGATATGGCGCTCGAAGATGCGCGGGCGGTTCTGGTACGCGATGCGCAGGGCGTCGCGAAATCCGCGCGTGATGAAAAGCGCCGTGCGCTCGCCTTTCCTCTCCAGCAGCGCGTTGGTGGCCACGGTCGTACCCATCTTCACGGCTTCGATGGCCTGCGCCGGAATCGCGGCGCCCGGCGCGACGCCGAGCAATTCGCGAATGCCCTGGATGGCCGCGTCGGCGTAGCGGCCCGGATTATCCGAGAGCAGCTTGTGGGTGAGAAGCTGCCCGTCGGGCCGGCGCGCGACGACATCGGTGAACGTGCCGCCGCGGTCGATCCAGAACTGCCAGCGCGATGGGGTGGGCTGCGACGACGAAGGCGATGCGCAATTCATTTGCGGAAAAATCTGTGGCGCGAAGCAGCCCATTCTAACTGCCGTTCGCTGGCGAACGCGGATGCGGATGCTAAGATTCGCGGCATGCATCTTTCCCCCGGCTCGGTCTGGCTGACCGTGCTCCTCGGGTTGCTCGTAGCGCTGACGCCGCTGGGCACTGACTCCTACGTTCCGACGCTCCCCGCGATCGCGCTGGCTTTTGGCGCGCCGGTGGCCGAGGTGCAGTTCACGATCACCACATTCTTCTTCGGCATCGCGGCCGGCCAGCTCGCCTGGGGCCCGCTGTCTGACCGGTTTGGCCGCAAGCCGGCCCTCCTCTGCGGCCTCGCTTTGTATCTTGCGTCCGCCCTCGCGTGCCTGGGCGCCGAATCGGTCGCGGCAATTGCGCTCTGGCGGTTCGTGCAGGGCCTGGGCATGTCGAGCGGGCCGGTCATCGCCCGGACCATCGTGAGGGACCTGCACAGCCACGAGCAGGCGGCCCGCATGCTTGCCCGCATGATGGTCGTTTTCGGGATCGTGCCGATTGCCGCGCCGTTGATGGGCGCCCAGTTGCTCACCTGGTGGGGCTGGCGCGGCACGTTCGGGTTGCTGGCATTCGTTGCGGCAGGGCTTTTTGCGTCTGTGGCCGTAGCGCTGAAAGAGACCGTGCCGCAAAGGACGG
>JANMXB010000459.1:0-14914 GCA_031380765.1 Pseudomonadota bacterium
GGTCGCGGGATACGAGCAGGGGCGCACGAATCGACCCAAACCCGCGCTTATTCAGCGGCTTTGCGCGTTGCGTACGGACACTCTTGATAACGATCTGGAGCCCACGGAGGCCCCTGATTCGGTTAAAATTTTAGGTTAGACAAATCCCCAGGAGGGCAGGCCATGATCAGCGGAAGCCTGGTTGCAATCGTGACGCCCATGCAGGACGACGGCCGGCTCGACTTGGGCCGCTTTCGCAGCCTGATCGATTTCCATGTGAACGAAGGCACCGACGGCATCGTGGTCGTCGGCACGACAGGCGAATCGCCAACCGTGGATTTCGACGAGCACAAGGAGCTCATCCAGGTCGCCGTGGACCACGCCAAGGGACGCATCGCAATCGTTGCGGGCACGGGCGGCAATTCCACGGCCGAGGCGATCGAGCTGACCGAATCGGCGAAAAAAGCCGGCGCTGCCGCGTGTCTTTCGGTGGTGCCGTACTACAACAAGCCCACGCAGGAAGGCCTCTACCGGCATTTTCGCAAGATCGCCGAAACCGTCGACATCCCGGTTGTTCTTTATAACGTGCCGGGCCGCACGGTCGCCGACATGTCGAACGACACGACGATCCGGCTCTCGGCGGTGCCGGGCGTGGTGGGCATCAAGGACGCGACCGCGAATATCGAGCGCGCGACCGACCTCATCAAGCGCGCGCCGAGCAGCTTCGCGATCTACAGCGGCGAGGATTCGACCGCGCTTGCACTGATTCTGCTTGGCGGGCACGGCGTGATTTCGGTCACCGCCAACGTGGCGCCGCGCCTGATGCACGAGATGTGCGCGGCCGCGCTTCGCGGTGAAGTCGCCCTGGCCCGCGATATCAACATGCGGCTCCTGGGGCTGCACCAGAAACTGTTCGTCGAGGCCAACCCGATTCCGGTCAAGTGGGCTCTCGAGCAAATGGGGCTCATCGGGGCGGGAATCCGCCTGCCGATGACGCCGATGTCGGAAAACTTCCGTGGCGTCGTGCGCGATGCCCTGCATGAGGCGGGCATAGCGCTGCCGGCAGCGAGCGGACTGAGAGTGGTAGAGGGACGCGGATGACTTTGGATGCAATGAAAATGCGCGCTGCGGCGGCTGTGATCGCCGCGGCCGTGGTGGCCCTTGGCGGATGCAGCACGGCGCAGGAGCTCCTTGAAGGAACCGGCAAGAAAGTCAACTACAAGTCGGCCGGGCAGATTCCCTCGCTCGAGATCCCGCCCGACCTTACCGTGCCCACGCGCGACAACCGCTACGTGGTGCCGGAGGTCAGGTCGGCGACGACGTTGTCCTCTTACCAGGCCGACCGCAAGGCGCAGCCGGCGCCGGGCTCCACCGGAATTCTTCCGGCGGTCGAAGCCATGCACATCGAGCGCTCGGGAACCCAGCGCTGGCTGGTGGTGAACGATTCGCCCGAAAAGCTGTGGCCGCTGGTGAAGGAGTTCTGGCAGGAAAACGGATTCCTGATCGAGAACGAGAATCCCGAGACCGGCCTCATGGAAACCGACTGGGCCGAGAACCGCGCGAAGATCCCGCAGGATTTCCTGCGCAACATGATCGGCAAGTTCACCGACCAGCTTTTTTCGACCGCCGAGCGCGACAAGTTCCGCACGCGCCTGGAGCGGGGCACGGATGCGAAGTCGACCGAGGTCTACCTCAGCCACCGCGGCATGATGGAGATCTATACGACCGAGGCCAGGTCGGAAACCAAATGGCAGCCGCGTCCGCCTGATCCGGACCTCGAGGCCGAGTTCCTGCGCCGCCTGATGGTCCGCCTCGGGGCCAAAGAGGAGAATGCGAAGCAGATCCTCGCGGTCACACAGGAAACCCAGCGCGCGGCGATGACCAAGCAATCCGACGGCAGCGAAAGGCTCGACGTCCTCGAGCCGTTCGACCGCGCCTGGCGGCGGGTGGGTCTTGCGCTCGATCGCGTCGGGTTCACCGTGGAGGACCGCAACCGCCAGAAGGGCCTGTACTTCGTGCGCTACGCCGATCCTGAAAGGGACATGGCGAAAATCGACGGTGAAAAGCCCGGCCTGTTGTCCAAGCTCGCGTTCTGGAAAAACGACTCGAGCAAAGTCACGGCCGAGCAGTACCGTGTCCTGGTCAGCCAGGACGGCGACAAGAGCCAGGTGCAGGTGCTCGGCAAGGATGGCGGCGTGGACCGGTCGCAGACCGCCCGGCGCATCCTTGCGCTTCTTCACGACCAGCTCAAGTAAAAAGAGATTGATTCGCTTCGCCTGCGCGGGGTGATCCGCTTCGCTTACGCGGGATGATCCGCTTCGCTTACGCGGGATGATCCGCTTCGCTTCTCTGGCTTCCGGCAGCAAAGGCAACTGCCTCGTCGCGGAAGTGGGCGCCTCCCGCCTGCTGGTGGACTGCGGCCTGGCGCCGCGCGACACCGTGCGGCGTCTCGCGCGCCTGGGCCTTGCCCCGGCAGACATCACCGGCATCGTCGTCACCCACGAGCATGACGATCATGTCGGCGGCGTCTTCGCCTTTGCGGCGAAATACGCACTCCCGGTGTGGCTCACGCATGGCACCTTGCGCGCCGCGACCGAAGCGGGCAAGGGCGACGCGACAGGCGCGGTCCGCATAAATATTGTCGACGGCCGGACCGCGTTTGCGGTCGGCGACATCGAGGTGCGGCCCTACACCGTGCCGCACGATGCGCGCGAGCCCGTGCAATTTGTGTTCACTGATGGTGCCTTCCGTCTGGGTGTGCTCACGGATATCGGCGCATCGACGCGGCACGTCGAGGATGCGTTGTCCGGATGCGATGCGCTTGTGCTGGAATGCAACCACGATCTCGACCTTCTGTGGGCAAGCGCTTATCCCAAGTGGCTCAAGCAGCGCATCGCCGGCCCGTTCGGGCATCTCGACAACGGGCAGTCACGGGCGCTCCTCGCCAGTCTGGATCGCTCCCGCCTGCGGCATGTCGTCTGCGCCCATCTTTCGCAGCAGAACAACCGGCCGGACCTCGCGCGCCGTGCGCTGGCGCTCGCGCTGGGCTGCGAGGACGAGTGGGTTGGCCTCGCCACGCAGGAAGAGGGATTCGCCTGGCGCGAGTTGCGATAAGCCAAAAAAAACGGCGAGCCCTGAAGCCCGCCGTTTCCGATCGGCCGAGGCCGGTTATTTCTTCATCGCGTCCTTGCTTGCATCGGCCGCGCCTTTGGCCGCGTCCGCGGCGCCGGCGGCTGCACTGGCAGCACCTTTCGCTGCATCGGCTGCGCCTTTCGCTGCGTCGGCTGCGCCAGCGGCTGCGTCCTTCGCCGCGTCGGCCGCCGGGGCGGGAGCAGGCGCGGGCGCGGGGGTGACGACTACCGGCGGCGCGGGCGGCGGCGGCACGACTTCAGTTTTGCTGCAGGCGGCGAGTGCGGCCGCCATCATGGCGGCGAGCAGCAGTGACTTATTCATTAGGTTCTCCCAGAAAAATTGACGACAGAAAAAAGTGTTTGGCAACGGACTACATGCCAACCTACAAGTATAGCACTGCAAGCTTGCATTTCTCCGCTGGCGGTCGCGCATGGTCTCAGAGGCCCGCGGTCGTGCTTGAAACCCCAGGCACGGAGGCGTTCCAGATTTCCTGGAAGCGCGAACGCATCACGAGCGCTTCGGTTTCGTCGTTGATGCCCGCTCCCCCGCGGAAGAAACGGGCGACCGGCCGGCGCACGTAATGATTCTTGTCGAGCACCATGAAGCTGTCCTGCAGCTCGCGGATCTCCTCGCCGGTGCGATTGATCTGGACCGCATGGTTGTAGAGCGTGAGAAGGTTCATCATGCGCGGGCAGAAGCCGGTGACATGGGCCGGATCGTGCACGACCATGTAGATCCGCCGCGTGCGGCTCGCGGCAAGGAAACCACGCAGCTTTTCGATGCGTGCCGGCGAATTGAGCTTGAGCGCGGACAGGTCGGGGTCGAACACGCGCAGTTCGCGCCCGTCTTGCTCGAGCAGGCGGTCGATGGCGGCCTGGTAATCCGCGTCAGTGTCGAAACGGGTGTATTCGTGCGGCGCGTCCGCGGGCGTGTTGTCGACTTCCGTCATCGTGTCCTCCGCAGGGCGAGAAATCCCTGCCTGTACCAGTCGAAGATTAAATCCACGGCCGGCGCGCGCGCAAGTCCCGCCCCGTCCATCTCGCGCCGGTCCGCGAGTTCCAGCAATGCCGCGCGCGCACGGCCATCGGCGCTGAACGCGGACCCGTTGATATAGAACCGGGTGCCATTCGCGAGCATTCGCGTGCGCGGGTCGAGCCGGACCCCGGCCAATGCGAGTTCCTGGATGAATGCCTGGCGCCCTTTGGGGCGCGCGGGCCGATGAAAAACGACGTGCTGCCTGGGCTCCGAGAGGTAGCGGCCGAGGAAATCCGCAACGGTGGCCCGATTCCAGCGAACGCGGCCAAGGACGCGCACGGCATGGTCGACCATGGGCGAATCGATCTGCGCGGGATGCGCGGCAACCTTGCGGTCCGGGTCGCCATAGACGGTGTCCGTGAATCCTCTCTCGTGGAGGAAGTCGAGGAATGCCACGGACAGCTCGTTGCCTCCCGGCGCGCGAAACCCGATCGAGTAAGTGTGGCACACACCCAGCGCGGTGCCCTCGTGTCCCCAGCCGGGGGGCAGATACAGCATGTCGCCCGGCTCGAGCGTCATCTCCCCGGTCGGACGAAAATCCGCGATCAGCCTGAGGGGCGCGCCGGCAACCAGCCGGAAAGGGCGCGGACCTGGCCGCATCAGGCGCCAGCGACGCCGGCCCGGGCCCTGCAGAAGGAACACGTCATAGGAATCGACATGCGGTCCCACGCCGCCGCCGTCCGCCGCGTAGCTCACCATTACGTCGTCCAGGCGCGCCCAGGAGGCGAAGGCGAAACGCCGCAGCAACGCGTCGGCGGCCGGTGAATGGAGGTTGACGCCGTTCACCAGCAGGGTCCACGCGGACGCAGGGAGCCGGGACAAGGCGTGCCGAACAAGCGGGCCGTGCGTTACGCGCCACCCGGGCTTCGCTTCGATGAGCCTGGATTCGGCTTCGCCGCCGCAAGCAAGCGCGAAGAGCGCCCTTTTGTCCAGCATCCCCGCAAAGCCCGGAATCGCCTGGCGCACCAGCAACGGGCGCTTCTGCCAATAGTCTCTCAGGAAGGCGTGCGGGCTGAGTCCTCCGAGCGGAGGGCGGGGGGCGGCCATGCGGCGATTATAGCGGCGCGACCATCGCCTCCGGTGGAGGCGCTCGCTGGCGCGGACTTTGCATTAGAATCCGCCGCAACCGGTCACCGACATGCTGCACACGGGACAAACCGCTCCGACATTCTCACTGCCTGACGCCGACATGCAGACAGTCAGCCTGTCGTCGTACAAGGGCCGCAAGAACGTCGTGCTTTACTTCTATCCGCGCGACGGCACTCCGGGCTGCACGCTCGAAGCCATCGATTTCTCCGACCATGAAGACCAGTTCGGCCGGCACGACTGCATCATCCTCGGCATATCGCGCGACGACTGCATGGTGCACGCCGAATTCCGCGACAAGCACGGCCTCTCGGTCAACCTGCTCTCGGATTTCGAGGGCGAGGTGTGCCGTAAGTACGGCGTGCTGCAGGAAAAAGAATCCGACGGGACGAAGCGCCTGTTCCTCGTGCGCTCCACTTTCGTCATCGACAAGAAGGGCGTGATCCGCCATGCCCACTACGGCGTGAATCCGCGCGGGCACGCCGCCGAGGTTTTCGAGGCCGTGCGAAGGCTCAAGGCTTGAAAGCCGCGCAGCGAGTCTCGCGGGACACGGTGGTCTGCCTGGAAGTCGTGATGCACGATGCGCAGGGCGAGCTGATCCATTCGTCCGGCGCGCCGCTTGAATACCTGCACGGCGGGTATGGCGGCGTTTTCGAAGGCATCGAGCGCGCCCTCGAAGGCAAGCGCGCCGGACAAACCGTGCGCGTTCACCTCGAGCCCGAGGACGCGTTCGGCGGGTATGACGCGGACCTCGTGCGCGTCGAGCCGCGCAGCCGGTATGGCGAGGGCCTCGCCGCGGGCATGGAAGTCGAGGATGCGTTCGATGGCGGCGAGCCACGCACGTACGCGGTGACGGACCTCGCCGGCGACAAGGCGGTCCTCGATGGCAACCATCCGCTCGCGGGGCTTGCCTTGCGCTTCACGTGCAAGGTGCTCGCGGTGCGCGCGGCCACCGCGGACGAGATCGAGCGGGGTGCCGCGGGCGAGGGCGATGCCGGCTAGGCAACGCGGTTGTTTGCCCGGGTTCGCCCGAACGCCTATGA
The DNA here is from genome assembly GCA_031380765.1 of Pseudomonadota bacterium. Classification (GTDB taxonomy): domain Bacteria; phylum Pseudomonadota; class Gammaproteobacteria; order Burkholderiales; family SG8-39; genus SZAS-79. The sequence continues at coordinate 6,276 of JANMXB010000459.1, forward strand.
TCGGGCAGGACAAGGTCCCGCACCACTTTAGGAGGATTTCCGTATGAAGGACGTGCTCTCGTACGGCATCGGGACGCTCTTTGCGTTTGCCGTCATCCTGTTCATCCTGTACGTCTTCATCCAGGATGTCACACAGAAAAAGCACGGGGTGCTGCGCAACTACCCGGTCATCGGGCACCTGCGCTATTTCTTCGAGCAGCTGGGCGAATATTTCCGCCAGTATTTTTTCGCCGGCGACCGCGATGAGATGCCTTTCAACCGCTCGACGCGCGGCTGGGTCTACCGCCTGGCAAAGAACGAAGGCGGCACCATAGGGTTCGGCTCGACGTACGACCTGCACCTGCCGGGCGCGCTGATCTTCGTCAACCACCCGTTCCCGGTGCTCGAGGAGGAGCGCCTGCCGACGCCTTCGCTGATCCTGGGCGAGAACTACTGCGAGCAGGCGTTCGAGGTCAAATCGATCGTCAACATCAGCGGCATGAGCTTCGGTGCGATCTCGGCGCCCGCGGTGAGGGCGCTCTCGCGCGGCGCGGCAGTCGCCGGGTGCTGGATGGACACCGGCGAGGGCGGGCTTTCTCCTTATCACCTGGAAGGCGGCTGCGACATCATCATGCAGATCGGCACCGCCAAGTACGGCGTGCGCGATGCGCATGGCGAGCTTTCGCCCGAGCGCCTTGTCGAGTTGTCCAAGGTCGTGAAGGCCTTCGAGATCAAGCTCTCGCAGGGCGCCAAGCCGGGCAAGGGCGGCGTGCTGCCGGGCAAGAAGGTCACGGCTGAAATCGCGCGCATCCGCGGCATCCCCGAAGGACGCGATTCGATCAGCCCCAACCGCCATCGCGATATCTCCAACATGAACGAGCTGCTCGACAAGGTCGCCTACATCCGCGACCTTACCGGGCGGCCGGTCGGCGTCAAGACCGCGGTCGGCGGCTGGATGTTCCTCAATGACCTTGCCGATGCGGTGCATCGCAGGGGCCTGGAGGTCGCGCCGGATTTCCTCGTCGTCGACGGCGGCGAAGGCGGCTCGGGCGCCGCCCCGCAGGCGCTGGCCGACCACATGAGCCTGTCGATCGAGGAGGCGCTGCCGCGGGTGGTCGACGCGCTGATCGAGTCGGGCCTCAAGCAGCGCATCCGCGTGGTTGCATCAGGCAAGCTGGTGACCTCGGCGCGGGCCGCGTGGGCGCTGTGCGTCGGCGCCGATTTCATCAACACGGCGCGCGGATTCATGTTCTCGCTCGGCTGCATCCAGGCCCTGCGCTGTCAGACCAACACCTGTCCGACCGGCATCACCACGCACAGCGCGCGCCTGCAGCGCGCGCTGGTGGTCGAGGAGAAATACCTGCGCGTGGCGAACTACGCCACCAACATGTACCGCGAGATCGACATGATCGCGCACTCGTGCGGCGTGCGGCATGCGAGGGAATTGCGGCGCGAGCATGTGCGCATCGTCCAGGCGAACTGCCAGTCGATCGCGCTCAACATGATCTATCCCTATCCGGAAGCCAAGGCGCGTGTGCGCGCGGCCTGATGCAGGGACAGATCACGTTTTAAAACGTGGTCTGTCCCCGGTTTTTCAGCCACCCGTTCCAGACACGCCGCGCAGCGTCTGCCACTTCGCTTGCAGTAAGTCCGACCGGTCCGATCGCGTCCGCCGCGCACTGGTCGGCGGCCGCGCCGTGCAGGTGCGTGCCCAGCACCAGAGCCGCTTCGCCGGTCAATCCCTGCGCGAGCAATGCGCCGAGGATCCCCGCCAGCACGTCGCCCATCCCGCCTGAAGCCATCCCAGGGTTCCCGGAGGTGTTGATGAACCAATGGCCGTCCCGGGCCGCCAGCACGCTGCCGTTGCCCTTGAGCACGACGTGCGCATTGAAGCGCTCGCGCAGCATTTGCGCCGCCGCCAATCGATCTTCCTGCACCGCGCGAGTGCTGCTGCCGAGCAGCCGTGCGGCCTCGGCCGGATGGGGAGTGATGATGGTTTCTGCAGTTCGCCGGGCGCATGCATCGCTGAGATCGCGGTTCTGCGCCATCAAGTTGAGCGCGTCGGCATCGAGCACGCAGGCAATGTCGCTCGCCAGCGCGGCGCCGAGGAAGGTTTGCGCGCGCTCGCCCTCGCCCAGACCGGGACCGACAACCAGGGCGTTCAAGTCGAGCCCGAGGACTTCGTCGGGATGGCGCAGCATGAGTTCCAGCGCACCAGCGTCGAACGCCGGTGCGTCGGCGTCCAGCAGCCCCACGAATACCTTGCCCGCACCGAGCTTGAGTGCCGCCCGGCCGGCGAGCAGCGCGGCCCCGCACATTCCCGCTGCGCCGCCGAGGATCGCCACGCTCCCGGCCCTGCCTTTGTGGAAGTTGCGAGGGCGCGGCTTCAATACGTGGGGCAGGAGTTCCGCTCCGGCGACCCATCCGGAGGGCGGCAACAGCGCGCGCACGTCGAGCCCAAGGTCCGCCACCTCGACATCGCCGCACAGGTCGGGGCCGTCGAGTGTCAGCAGACCGGGCTTTAGCGCAAGGAACGTCAACGTATGGGTTGCGCGCACCGCCTTGCCCATTACGCGTCCGGTATCGGATTCGAGGCCGCTGGGAATATCCAGGGCGAGAACGCGGCAGGATTGCGCATTCGTGTAGTCGACCAGTCTTGCGTAGCCGCCCGTGACGTCGCGCGCAAGGCCGATACCGAAAATGCCGTCGACGATCAGCGCCCAGCGCTTGTCCGCCGGAAGCGAAGCGGCATCCGCGGCGGCGACGAGCGTCACGCGAAAAAATCGCTCGCCCAGTATCCGGGCCGCAATGCGGGCGTCGCCGCCGTTGTTGCCCGGCCCGGCCAACACGAGGATGTCCTTGCCGGCGTCCGGCATGACGCGCACCGCGAAATCCGCCGCAGCCAGGCCCGCGCGCTCCATGAGCGCAGGCCGCGCGTCGCCGGCGGCCGCTTCGATGCGACGAATGTCGCCGGTGCGGTAGACGGGGATGGAGCGGGACGCCATGAGCTTAGCCTACGCCTACTTCTTGTTCATCACCGCGTCGGGCAGCCACGTGACGGTGACGGGAAACACGGTGATGATCGCGATGCAGATCACCAGGCATGCGAAGAACGGCAGCGAACATTTCGCGATGTAGTTGCTGTCCTTGCCGGTCATGTTCTGCAGCACGAAGAGGTTGAAGCCCACGGGCGGAGTGACCTCGGCAATCTCCACCAGCAGCACGATGAAGATGCCGAACCAGATCAGGTCGAAGCCGGCCTTCTGGATCATGGGCAGCACCACTGCGGAGGTGAGCACGATCATCGAGATGCCGTCGAGCGCAGTGCCCAGGATGATGTACAGGACGGCCAGCACGCCTATGAGCGCGTAAGGCGAAAGCGCAAGCGAAGCCACCCACTCGGCCAGTGCGCGCGGGATGCCGGTGAATGCCATGGTCATGCTGAGGAACGAGGCCCCGGCCAGGATGAACATGATCATGCACGAAACCCGCGTTGCGCCCATGAGGCTGTCGATGAAGCTTTTCCAGGTCAGCGAGCCGCCCCACCATGCGATCGCCAGCGACCCGAGCACGCCATATGCGGCGCATTCGGTGGCGGTCGCAAGCCCCGCGACCAGCACCCAGATGATGAAGATGATCAGGGCGGCGCACGGGATCAGATTCCCCGAAGCGCGCACCTTCTGCATGAAACTCATCTCCGGCCCGGCCGGCGGCGTCTTGTCCGGATTGCGCAGGGCCCAGACCACTATGTAGCCGGAGAACAGCGCCATCAGGATGAAGCCCGGGATGAATCCGGCGAGAAAGATCCGGATGATCGAAGCATCGGCGGCAACAGCGTAGACCACCATGGTGATCGAGGGCGGGATGAGGATGCCGAGCGTGCCGGCCGTGGCGAGCGAGCCGAGCGCGATCTTCTCGTCATAGCCCCGCTTGACCAGTTCCGGCAACGCCACCTTTGCAATCGTCGCGCAGGTCGCGGCCGACGATCCGGACACCGAGCCGAAAATGCCGCACCCGAGGATCGTCGTATGCATGAGGCGCCCCGGCACCTTGTTCAGCCATGGGGCGAGACCCTCGAACATTTCCTCGGACAACTTGGTGCGGAACAGGATCTCCCCCATCCAGATGAACATCGGCAAAGCGGCCAGCGTCCAGGAGGCGTTGGATCCCCAGAATGCCGTGAAGAGATTCTTGCCTGGCGGCGTGCCCGTGAAAAATGCCATGCCGATCCATCCCACGATGGCGAGCGTCATCGCGATCCAGACGCCTCCCGCGAGGAACAGCATCATGATGATGAGCAGCATGCCGGCGATTTCGACCAGATTCATACGTCCTCGGTGAAGTCGCCGCGGGCATGGCGCTCTTCCGTTGCGATCACATAAGTCGGCCGGCGCCCGCTGAGGACGATGCAGAACTCATCCACAACCGCAAGGCAGAGGATCAGCGAGCCCGCCACGAACGAAAGCTGCGGAATCCACATCGGGATCACGATGAGGCCATTGGCCATGTCGTGGAACTGCCAGCTCTCGTAGGCGAACCGGCAGGCCCAGAAGGCGAGGTAGCCGCAGAACGCCGAGGCGACCGCCAGGGAGCCGGTTTCGAACGCCTGGCGGGTCCTTGGACCAAGGCTCTCGAGCAGCAGGCCGACGCGCACGAAGTCGCCGCGCTTGAAAGTGTCCGCCATCGCCAGGAACGCGGCGGCCGCGCAGAACCACGCCACGATGTCGTCGGTGCCGCCCGTGCGCATGCCCATCTCGCGCATGAGCGTCTGGCCGATCATCACGACGAAGATCGAAAAAATAAAAAACGCCGCGAGGTAACCCGCGGCGCTATAGATGAAATTCAGCGAGCGGCGCATCGAGGCCCCGCGCCGCCCGGTGAGCTACTTCGCATAGGCGTCGAGGATCGCCTTGCCCTCGGGGCCGGCCTTCTTCACCCAGTCGGCCGCCATGGTGTCGCCGATTTTCTTGAAGTCGGACTTCAATTGCGCGCTCGGCGGGTAGATGGTCATGCCGTTCTTCCTGAGCGCGTCGTTGTACCAGATGGTCTTTTCGGCCGAGATCTTCCAGCCGCGCGCTTCGGCGTCCGCGGCGGCATTGAGCACGGCGCCCTGGGTTGCCTTGTCCAGCGCATCGAAGGCTTTCTGGCTCACGATCACGGCATTTTTCGGCACCCAGCCCTGCACGTCGGCGAAATACTTCAGGTGCTCGAACGTCTTGGTGTCATAGCCCGTCGCGGGCGAGGACATGTACGAGTCGACCACGCCGGTGGCGAGGGCCTGCGAGAGTTCGGCCTGCTGGATCGTCACGGGCTGCGCGTTGACCAGCTCGGCGATTTTTGCCGTCGCCGGGCTGTACGCGCGCCATTTCATGCCTTTCATGTCGGCGGCCGATTTGACCTCTTTCTTGGAGAACAGGCCTTGCGGCGGCCAGGGCACCGCGTAGAGCAGCTTGATGCCCTGCTTGGCCAGATGCTCCTCCAGGGGCTTCCTCGAAACCCTGTAGAGCTTCATCGCGTCGGCATAGCTCGTTGCCAGAAAGGGCACGCCGTCGAGCTCGAACATCGGGTCCTCGTTGGCATAGGCCGCCAGCAGGATTTCGCCGATCTGGACCTGGCCGCTCTGGATGCCGCGCTTGATCTCGGGCATCTTGAGCAGCGATGCGTTCGCATGCACCTGGATCTTGAGCTTGCCGCCGCTCGCCTTCTCGACATCGTTGGCGAACTCCTGGATGACCTCCGTATGGAAGATCGCCGGAGAGTAGGGCGTGGGCATGTCCCACTTGGTCTGCGCCATCGTGGTGCCGGAAGCGAACGCCAATGCGGCGGCGGACGCGGCGGCGAAGAGTTTTCCAAGGGTGGTCATCGGGCCTCCTGAGTAATTGTCGGTTTTTGCGGTCTTTGGCGCGGTCGAAACATGCCGGCGCACGAAAGTGTCTGACATGCGCCTTGTCAATGCAAGCGCCGTGCCACCTCGGCGGCCAGGGCCATGCTCGCGGTGAGGCCGGGAGATTCGATGCCGAACAGGTTCACCAGCCCGGGCACGCCGTGTTCCCGCGGTCCCTGGATGACGAAATCCGCTGCGGGATCCGCGGGTCCCGCGATCTTCGGCCGGATACCGGCGTAGCCCGGGGCGAGCGCGCCGTCGGGCAACTGCGGCCAGTAGCGCCGGATCGCCGCGTAAAAGCGCTCGGCGCGCCGCGGATCGACCTCGTAACCAATGCGATCGATCCATTCGACATCGGGACCGAAACGCGCCTGCCCGCCCAGGTCGATCGTGACGTGGACCCCGAGCCCGCCGGGCTCCGGGACCGGATACACCAGCCGCGAAAAAGGCGCGCGGCCGACGAGCGAGTAGTAGTTGCCCTTGGCATAGAACTCCGGCGGCGCGAGGTGCTGCGGAAACCCTTCGATCCGCCGCGCCAGCGACGGCGCGGTGAGGCCCGCGGAATTCACCACCGCGCGGGCCGCAACATGCATCGGCTCCGCGCCGCCGACTTCGAGCTCGATCGTCGCGTCATCGAGGACGCGCGCGCGCTCGACATTCGACATCAGCGCGAGCATGGCCCCGTGTGCTTCGGCCTCCCCAAGCAGCGCAAGCATGTAGGCGTGGCTGTCGATCACGCCCGTGGAAGGAGAGTGCAGGGCGCCGACGCAGGACACCGCCGGCTCCATTGCGCGCGCTTCGTCGAGGGTCAGCCACGCAACGTCGGTCACCCCATTCGCATGCGCCTTCCTGCGGATCGCCTCGAGTTCGCCCAGTTGCGCCGCATCGGTGGCCACGATCAGCTTGCCGCAGCGCCGGTGCGCAATGCCGCGCTCTTCACAGTAGCGATACAGCAGCGTTCTGCCCTCGACACAGGAGCGCGCCTTGAGCGAACCGCGGGGATAGTAGATGCCGGCGTGGATAACCTCGGAGTTGCGTGAGCTCGTGGCCGTGCCGATGGCGTTCTGCGATTCGACGACGATTACTTCGCGTCCTTCGAGCGCCAGCTGCCTCGCGATGGCAAGGCCAACCACGCCCGCGCCAATGACGACGGCGTCTGCGCTTTCCATTCCGGGTCTCTAGAAAACGGCGAGCTGCGAATTGCGCAGGTCGGTCACGAGCATGCAGCCTGGCTTGTGCGTGAACGACAATGGTGGCCGGGCCGCGCGGATCGCCGACTGCGGCGTGACGCCACAGGCCCAGAACACCGGGACTTCGCCTGTGCGGATTTCAACCGCGTCGCCAAAATCCGGTTTGCCGATGTCCTTGATTCCAATGGCGCCAGGGTCGCCGAAATGGATCGGGGCGCCGTGCACGTTCGGAAAGCGCGAAGTGATCTGGATTGCGCGGATCGCGTTCGCGGGCGTCATCGGCCGCATGGAAACGACCGTGGGTCCGCCAAAGCGCCCCGCTTCCCGGGTCGCGATATTCGTGCGGTACATCGCAACGTTGCAGCCCTGCTCGAAATGACGCAGCGCAATCCCGCCTTCGACCAGCGCCTCCTCGAACGAGAAAGAGCAGCCGATGGCGAACGCCACCATGTCGTCCCGCCAGACGTCCTTGAGATTCGCGGCCTCGCCGGTCATCTCGCCGTCCCGGAACACGAAATAACCGCCGAGATCGGTGCTCACGTCGACGTCCGGCCCGAGCGCGGGGATGCGCGGATCGCCAGGCTCGGAAATGCCGAGGATCGGACAGGGTTTCGGGTTCAGCTGGCAAAAGCGCAGGAATTCCGCTGCGTAGTCTTTCGGCAGCACGGCAAGATTGGCCTGCGCGTAGCCGGGACACTGGCCCGAGGTGTGGGCGCTGAACTTTCCGGTGCGGACGGCTGCGCGTAACGCCGCGGGCTCGGCGTAGATGAGGGTATCAGGCGATTCGGCGTTCATGGCGGTCGGTCGGCGGTCGGGGGTGGAATCGCGATTCTAGGCCACTCCCGGGCGGCGCATGAGAAAGCGTTCCGCGCACAGGGCGCCAAGCCCGGCCAGCGCGAGCGCGGTTGTCATGGGACGCGCGCTGCCGTCGTACAGCGCGCCGAGCACCATGCTGACCGCAGCGCCGACGACGAAAGCACAGGCCCCGAGCAGGGAGGAGGCCGTGCCCGCGCTCTGCGGAAAGGGGGAAAGCGCGGCGGCCGTCGCGTTCGGTATCACGCAACTGGCGGCGAACATGAAGGCCATGAAGGGCGCCACGATGGCCAGCCAGTGGTTCGCTCCGCCCCACGCGAGCGCGGCCGCAAGCAAGCCCGACGCGCAGGCGAGCCGGGTGCCGAAACGCAGCATCCCCGCGATCCCCAGGCGCATCACCATCCTGCTGGTGAACCATGCACCGGTGATCTGCCCGATCATGACGACCGCGAACAGCACACTGTATTCGCGCGCCGAGAGGCCGAGCGCATTGACGAGCACGAAAGCCGAATTGGTGACGAAGGAAAAAATTCCGACCTGGATTCCGAGAAGCACACAGAACGGCGTAATGAACCGGCGCTCGCGAAGGATCGAGACGAACGTGTGCGCGACGCGCATCGGGGAAATCGTGCCCGTCCTTTGCGGCACGGTCTCTTTCAGCGCTACGGCCACAGACGCAAAAAGCCCTGCCGCAACGAATGCCAGCAACCCGAACGTGCCGCGCCAGCCCCACCAGGTGAGCAACTGGGCGCCCATCAACGGCGCGGCAATCG
>JANMXB010000467.1:0-2687 GCA_031380765.1 Pseudomonadota bacterium
CTTCTTCAGGTCGCGCAACGCGTACTCGACGACGATCCTGTCCTTCGAACGGCACAGCAGCAAGCCGATCGTCGGCTTGTCGCCGGGATGGCGCAGGAGATCGTCAACCGCGGAGAGATAGACGTTGATCTGCCCGATGAATGCCGGATCGAATGGGACCGCTTTCAATTCGATGACCACGTAGCAGCGCAGCTTGAGGTGGTAGAAGAGCAGGTCGAGGAAGTAGTCGCGGCTCGCAAACGCAAGCTGCGCCTGCCTGCCGACGAACACGAAGCCGCTGCCGAGTTCGAGCAGGAAACGCTGGATGTGATCGACCAGGGCCTGCTCGACCTCGCGCTCGCGCCGCGGGTCGGCGGTACCGAGGAAGTCGACTCATGCCGCTCGCTTGACAGCGACTGGTTTTCTGGGTTTGTAGGACACCACCTTCCCCGTCGGGCGCGCAATGCGCTTGTTACGGAGCAAGGCCGTCAGAGAATTCCGCCAGCGCCCGTGACAGCGGCAGGTGCTGGGCCTTGCCGTGCGCCGACAAGCGTGACGTATAGGTGGCGAGGAACGCGAAGGGCGCCGCCGCGTCCTTGCGGTTTTCCGCAAGATTGAAATGCACCCTTCCCACCAGATTCCAGGCCGGATGGCGCGCCTTGAGAAAATCCTGCAGCGAGCCTTTCGATGCCGCAAGTTCCCGGCTTTACTTGGCGGCGGTGATAGACTGTTGACGAAGCGCATATGCAACCGGACGATTCTCGTCCACCCTCGAACCCAACCCGGTCTAGCGGGGAAGACAGCCATGTCTGCAACTGCCGAAATGATCGAAGCTCCCTTGGCGCCTGATCAACTCGCCAGGCGCTGGCAAGCCCTATGCACTGATCCGAATTTCGATGACGTCGCCGGAAAGATCGAACTCACCGAGTGGGGGGAAATCCTGATGAGCCCGGTCGGCAAGACTCACGGGATATCGGCGATGCGCGTTGCCGCGACGCTGCAGAAAGCGCTTGGCGGACACACCATGGCCGAGGTGGGTATTGCGACCTCCATCGGCGTGCGCGCGCCCGATGTGGCCTGGTGCTCCGAACACTACCTCGCCGCGCATCCGGAGGAAATGCCGCTCTCCAGCGCTCCGGAACTGTGCGTCGAGATCGTCTCGGCCAGCAACGCACTGCCAAAGTTGCGGGAGAAGGCGATGGCTTACGTCAACGCCGGGGCGGTCGAGGCGTGGATCGTTTATCCGCAGTCCCGGCAGATCGAAATTTACGGCGGCGAGGGGCGCAGGGAAGGGACGTCCTTTGCGGTAGACACCGCTGCGCTTTTGGATTGATTGCGTTATCGGATGATCGTAGCAACGGCTCGAACGCATGCGCTGCCCCTCGCGACACGCGACGCGCGCATCCGGCGCTCGCGCATCGTGGAGATCTGGAAACCCCGCTGAGCGACCAGCGCGAAGGTAGTCATGTTCGCGACTGCGAGCGCCTTTCACATGTGAAGGCAAGATTCGAGAGCCGCGCATCGAGTTTTTCGTTTTTTGGCATGTATATCACCCTGAAATCCGCTCCAGCGGCCGATCCGGTAGATTTAATGTTCTACTTTCTTATCTGCATCCTGTGACAGGAGAACTGGATGCTGGCCAGCCACGACCGTTTCACATACTCGCCCATCACCGAGCGCCCGGATTTCACCTGGCCGGGCGGCAGGCGTCTCGCGATCCACCTTTCGCTCAACCTCGAGCACTTCGCCTACAACGAAGGGCTCGGCTTGTCGTATTCGCCGGGCATCCCGCATCCGAACACCTATAACTGGGCCTGGCGCGAGTACGGCAACCGCGTCGGTGTCTGGCGGCTCATCGAACTCTGCGACTTGCTCAAGCTGCCGATGTCGGTGCTGCTGAACTCGGAGGTCTACGAGCACTGCCCGCGCGTGGTGAAGGCGCTCAGGGAGCGCGGCGACGAGATCCTCGGCCACGGCCGCACGAATTCCGAACACCAGAACAACTTCGACGAGGCCGGCGAGAAGAAATTGATCGACGACGTCAGCGCGGCGATCAGGAAATACGAAGGCAAGGCCCCCAAAGGCTGGCTGAGCCCCGGGGTGAACCCCAGCCTGGTTACGCCGGATCTATTGCAAGAGGCGGGCTACACCTACCTCATGGACTGGCCGATGGACGACCAGCCGGTGTGGATGAAAACACGTAAGGGCCACATCCTGAGCCTGCCCTATCCGCACGAGGTCAACGACATACCGATGATCGCGCTGCATCACGGCACCGCGCCTGCGTTCGCCGACATGGTGATCGACAACTTCGACGAAATGCTTGCGCAGTCGAAAGGGCAATCGCTGGTCTACGGAATTGCGATCCACGCTTTCCTGATCGGCCAGCCGTTTCGCCTGCGGCATTTCCGCCGGGCCCTTGAGCACGTCGCCAGGCACCGGGACAAGGTCTGGATCGCCACCAGCGGGGAGATCGCGCAGCACTACATGAACATCGCGCCCGCCAAGCCGGGCCGCGTCTAGATACCGGGGCCGCGCTCGACCGCGAAATTACCGGGCTCCCCACCACGGACGGCCGGCACTTCGCGCACCCCGTCCCGGTTCAGCAAGAAGCCGTCGTATCCCCTTGCAGCGACTTCGGCGCAGATGGCCCGGTAGCGGGCCAGCCCGCCGGCATAGGGCATGAACACGCGCGGCTTGCCCGGTAC
>JANMXB010000514.1:0-2482 GCA_031380765.1 Pseudomonadota bacterium
GTTTCGGGTTAGGAGGCGTCATGCTGCTGATGATCGACAACTATGATTCTTTCACCTACAACCTCGTCCAGTACCTGGGTGAGCTTGGCGAGGACGTGCGGGTTTTCCGTAACGACGAGATTTCACCGGCGGATGTCGAGACCCTGGCCCCGCAGCGCATCGTACTGTCCCCTGGGCCTTGCACACCGAACGAAGCGGGCGTCACCCTCGAGCTTATCGGCAAATTCGCGGGCCGCATGCCGATTCTGGGCGTTTGCCTGGGACACCAGGCCATCGGCCAGGCTTTCGGTGGAAAAGTGGTGCGCGCGAAGCGGGTGATGCACGGCAAGACCTCGCAGATAGAGCATTCGGGCCAGGGCGTGTTCCGCGACTTGCCCTTCGGGTTCGCGGCGACGCGTTACCACTCGCTCGTCATCGAGCGCGAGAGCATTCCCGACTGCCTGGAAATCACGGCGCAGTCGGAGGACGGCGAAATCATGGGGGTGCGGCACAGGCAGTACCGGGTGGAAGGCGTGCAATTCCACCCCGAGGCGATCCTGACCGAGCACGGCCATCAACTTCTGAAAAACTTTTTGCAGGGGTGAGGAGAATGAAAATTTCCATCGCAGACGCAATCCAGAGAACGGTCGAGCACCGCGAGATTTTCCACGATGAAATGCTTCACGTCATGCGCCAGATCATGAGCGGCGAGCTTACCCAGGCGCAGATCGCGGGTTTCGTGATGGGCCTGCGCGTCAAGAAGGAAACCATCGGGGAGATCGCGGCGGCTGCGCAGGTCATGCGCGAATTTGCAACCAAAGTCGAGGTCGGCAGCGACAAGCACCTGGTCGACACGTGCGGCACCGGCGGTGACTCGGCGCACACCTTCAACGTCTCGACCGCGGCCGCGATCGTGGCAGCCGCCGCCGGCGCCAGGGTAGCCAAGCACATGGGACGCTCGGTGTCGTCCTCTTCGGGCAGCGCGGACGTGCTCGAGGCGATGGGCGCGAACATTGCGCTTACGCCAGCGCAGGTCGCCAGCGCCATAGACGAGGTCGGCCTGGGCTTCATGTTCGCACCCAGCCATCACTCGGCGATGAAGTATGCCGCGCCGGTGAGAAAGGAGCTCGGTGTGCGCACGATCTTCAATCTTCTCGGCCCGCTCACCAATCCCGCAGGGGCGAAGAACCAGGTCATGGGCGTGTTCCATCCGGACCTCGTGGGCATCCAGGTCCGCGTGCTGCAGCGGCTGGGCAGCAGGCACGTCATGACAGTCCATGGCCTCGACGGTCTGGACGAAATCTCGATTTCCGGCGAGACCATGATCGGCGAACTGGTCAAGGGAGACATCCTCGAATACACCGTTCACCCGTCGCAATTCGGCTTCGAGATCTACGACCGTCGCGCAATCCAGGTGAGCACCGTCCAGGAATCGAAGGAAATGATCCTTGCCGTACTTGAAAACCAGGCCGGCCCCGCGCTCAATATCGTGCTGTTGAACGCGGGGGCAACGATCTACGTGGCCGGCCTCGCCAAGTCGCTTGAAACTGGAATCGAATCTGCCCGAAAAGCGCTCGCCAGCGGGAAAGCGCGCGCAAAGCTGAACGAATACGTGGCGTTCGCTGCCCGTCACAAGGCGAAGAACTGAGCCTCGCGATGGCGGATGTCCTCGAGCGCATCCTTGCAACCAAGCGCGAGGAAGTCGCACTTGCAAGCGCTTCGGTGCCGCTTGCGCAGATGAAGGTGCGAGCGGCCTGCGCCGGCGCACCGCGCGATTTCGTAGGTGCGCTGCGCAGCCGCATCGCCTCCGGCACGCCGGCGGTGATCGCAGAGATCAAGAAGGCAAGTCCTTCCAAGGGGATCCTGCGGGAGAATTTCGACCCTTGCGTAATCGCCAAAAGCTACGCCGCGGGGGGCGCGGCCTGTCTTTCGGTGCTGACCGACAGGCAGTACTTTCAAGGCGCGCATGAGCACCTGGAAATGGCGCGTGATGCGTGCGCGCTGCCGGTGTTGCGCAAGGATTTCATAGTCGATGCATACCAGGTCTACGAAGCGCGAGCGATGGGAGCCGACTGCATCCTGCTGATCGTTGCGGCGCTCGAGATTGCGGCGATGCTCGAGCTTGAAGATCAGGCTCGCAGCCTCGGGATGGCGGTGCTGGTGGAAATTCACGACGCGCGCGAACTCGATGCCGCGCTGGCGCTGGAAACGCCGCTGGTCGGGATCAACAATCGTAGTCTGCGCACTTTCGAGACTCGTCTGGACACGACGATCGATCTGTTGCCCAGGATGCCCGCCGAACGGGTGGTGGTGACCGAAAGCGGCATGCGTTTGGCGTCGGACGTGAAAATGATGCGCGACCGGGGCGTCGGGGCATTTCTGGTGGGGGAGGCGTTCATGCGCGCAAAAGATCCTGGACGGGCGCTAGCGGAGCTCTTTTCCCTATAAATTAACTAATTGATTAATATGAAGTTTTATTTTTATTGTTGCGGATTTGCAACAT
>JANMXB010000576.1:0-4848 GCA_031380765.1 Pseudomonadota bacterium
CAGTCCTTCAGCGCCGCCTTGATGGTGCGGTAGAACTCGCGCACGTCGCCCTTGGCGCGCGCCCTCGCCCAGCCTTCGCCGTGGTAGGCCTTGTACAGCGCGTCGCCCGAATATTCGTTCCAGCCGGGATGCTCGAGCACAGGCAGCGCCGATCCCATCGTGTCGAGCAGCGTTCTCGCCGTCTGGCGCTGGCGATCGAGCGTTCCGCTGACGGCGCGCGAGAACACGATGCCGCGCGCCGCGAAATGCTCGCCCAGCCAGGCCGACTGGCGATGCCCGAGCGCGGACAAGCAGTCGTAATTCTCGGCGGCGAAAGAGGCCTGGCCGTGGCGTACGAGGTATAGCGTGGTCATTGGCTCAGCGTATTTTCCATAAATAACAATCGAATTACCTCTTAGGCCAATCCTGCAGCCACTCTACGGTATTAAAAGTACGACTTTCACGCGCCAGCGCCGTCGTCCAGCAGCTCGACGATGCCTTGCAGCGCGCGAACCACCGACCGCCTGCGCACGCTTTCCCGGTCGCCGGAGAAATGGCGCGTCTCGGACCTCGGCACGGCCTCGCCGCTCCTCGCCCACGCAAAGCAGACCATTCCCACCGGCTTGGCCGGCGAGCCGCCAGTCGGACCCGCGACGCCGGTGACCGAAACCGAAACCGTGCCGGGACTGGCCGCGAGCGCGCCGAGCGCCATTTCACGCGCGGTGTTTTCGCTGACCGCCCCATGACACGCGAGCGTTGCCGGGGAAACTTTCAGCATCTGCTGCTTGGCCTCGTTGGAATAGGTGATGAAACCGCGGTCGAACCACTCCGAGCTGCCGGGGACGGCCGTGATCGCCTCGGCCACCCCGCCGCCGGTGCAGGACTCGGCGGTCACGAGGTTTTCGCCTTTGGCCTTCAGCAGGCGTCCCACGGTTGCGGCGAGTTGGATGGCGGGGTCAATGGTCATTGCGGGGACTTTCACCCTCAGAACCATAAGCGCTTGACGATCGCCATGGCAAGCAGCGTGTAGCCGGCCGCAAGGATGTCGTCGAACATCACGCCGAAGCCGCCCTTCATGCGCATTTCCAGCTCCCGGATCGGCGAAGGCTTCACGACGTCGAAGATCCGGAACAGGAAGAACGCGGCGATCTGCCAATCCAACCCGTCCGGCGCGATCACGAGGATCAGCAGGAAGGCGACGATCTCGTCCCAGCACATTCCGCCGTGATCGGAGATGCCGAGATTGCGGCCGGTGATGCCGCACGCCCAGACGCCGATCGCGAAGAGCACTGCGATCAGGACAAGCATCTCCGAGGACGAGTAATACGAGCCGATCAGCCAGAAGAGCGGAAACCCGACCAGCGTGCCTGCGGTCCCCGGCGCGAAAGGCGACAGGCCCGCGCCGAACCCGAACGCGATGAAGTGCGCCGGATGGCTGAACACGAACTTGAACCCCGGACGCAGGATCATGCAGTCCCCGCGCGGAAATGATCGAATCCTCCCGGCACCGGCATGGCGGCGCCGCCGGCATCGACCAGGACCAGTCTCGCGTCGCCTTTTTGCACGTAACCCACGCGCGTAAGCGGGAGGCCGAGATCGGCCGCCACGGCCTCGATTTCCGCGCGGCGCGCCTGGGGCGCGGTAAAAATGAGCTCGTAATCGTCGCCGCCCGACAGCACGCAGTTGCGCTCGAGCTCTGCATTGCCCAGGCGCGCGAATACCGCGTGGCGCGGGATCTGCGCGTAATGGACCAGGGCGCCGACCGACGATCCCTCAAGGACGTGCGCGAGATCGCCGGCGAAACCGTCGGATACGTCGATGGCCGACGTTGCCAGGCCCCGCAGCCGCTCGCCGAGCGCGACGCGCGGCTCTGGCGCCTGCAGCCGGACGAGCATTTCTGCGGCATCGGTTTCCTCAAGCCGCACCCGGCCAAGTTCATGGACCAGGCCGAGCGCGGCGCTGCCGAGTTCGCCCGACACCCAGATTTCGTCGCCGGGCCGGGCGCCGGCGCGGTAGAGCGCCAGGCCCGCCGGGATCTCGCCCATGATGGTGATCGAGACAGTCAGCGGGCCGCGTGTGGTGTCACCGCCGACCAGGGCGACTTCGTACCGGTCGGCGAGCGCGGCCAATCCCGCCGAGAACTGCTCGAGCCAGCGCTCCTCGGCTTGCGGCAATGCCAGCGCAAGCGTGAACCAGCGCGGCGCCGCGCCCATCGCAGCCATGTCCGAAAGGTTGACCGCGAGCGACTTGTGGCCAAGCCTGAAAGGATCGGCGCCGGCGGAGAAATGGCGTCCCTCGACCAGCATGTCTGTGGATACGGCAAGCTGCATGCCCGTCCGGGGACGCAGCAGCGCGCAGTCGTCGCCGATGCCCAGGTCCACGCCCGGTGCGGGGTGCTCGTCAAAGCGCGCGCCCCGGGCCGCCCTGTCGAAATACCGCCTGATCAGCTCGAATTCGGAGAGCACCGCGCGGCCGGCTGCCCTAGCGCAGCGGTTCGGCGGCCTGCGGCGCTTTGCCGCGGGCACGCTCGAACTCCGCGGGCCGCAGGCTCGCCGCCAGCTTCTCGAGCACGCCATTGACGAACTTGTGCCCGTCGGTGCCGCCGAAGCTTTTTCCCAGCTCGATCGCCTCGTTGACGATGACCTTGAACGGCGTGTGGTGCTGGGTGCAGAGCTCGAAAGTGCCGATGTACAGGATCGCGCGCTCCACCGGCGAGAGCGACGCAAAGCTGCGGTCGAGGAATGGGGCGATCAATCCCTCGAGCTCCGCGGCGCGCTCGGCCACGCCGCGAACGAGGGTTTCGGCGAGCTCCGCGTCCGCGCGCTCGAACCCTTCGTAGCCGCGCACCTGCTCGACGATTTCGGACGGGCTGCCGCGCGCGATCTGCCATGCGTACAGCGCCTGCAGCGCGAATTCGCGCGAGCGGCGACGCGCGGTTTTCGCGTTCGGGGATTTCGTTTTCGCGGCGCCGGTCTTTTCGCTCATTTCGCGAGCCCCGCAATGCCCGAGCGCAGGCGCGCCATCTCGACCGCCACCCGCGCCGCCTCCGCGCCTTTGCCGATGCGCGCTTCGGCCTGCGCCGCGTTCTCGGTGGTGATGATGCCGTTGGCCACGGGCACGCCGGTTTCGAGCTGCACCTCCATCACGCCACGCGAAGATTCGTTGGCGACAAGGTCGAAGTGGTATGTCTCACCGCGGATCACGACGCCGAGCGCGATCAGGGCGTCGAAGCGGCAGCTTTGCGCAAGCCACTGCAGCGCGATCGGGATCTCGAGAGCGCCAGGCACGCGCACCGTTTCAATGTCGGCGGCTGCAACGTTGAGCGCGGCGAGCTCGGCAAGGGCTCCGTCAAGCAGGCGCGCGCAGAAATCCTCGTTGAAGCGGCTCGCCACAACGGCCACCCGGAGCCCTGCTCCGCCCAGGTTCGCGGCGGCGGGGCCGGCGCTGCCCATCTCAGCCCCTGCGCTTGGGGAGGTCGGCGTAGCCGAGGACTTCGAGGCCGAAGCCGGCCATGCTCGGCATCTTGCGCGGCGCGGCCATGAGGCGCATGCGGCCCACGCCCAGGTCGCGCAGGATCTGCGCCCCGATGCCGTAGGTGCGCAGGTCCGCGCTGCGGTCGGACTTGCGCTCGGAGCGGGTTCCCAGCGCGTCGTGCCCGAGACGTGCTTCGAGCGCGTCGTCGCTTTGCGAACAGTTGAGCAGCACCACCACGCCGCTGCCGTTGGCCGCGACTGCCGCCAGCGCTTCGCTCACGTCCCACGAGTGCGCGCCAGTGCAGGTTTCGATGAGGTCGATCACCGAAAGCGGCTCGTGCACGCGCACCAGCGTTTCGGTTTGCGCGCTGATCTCGCCGCGCGCCAGCACGAGGTGACTCGCCCCCGTCGGCTTGTCGCGGTAGGCAATCAGTTTGAAGGGGCCGCTCGCGGTCTGGATCGCGCGCTCGGCCGTGCGGCGCACGAGCGACTCGTTGGCGCTGCGATAGTGGATCAGGTCGGCGATCGTGCCGATCTTGAGCTTGTGCTCTGCCGCGAATTCGATCAGGTCCGGCAGCCGCGCCATGGTCCCGTCGTCCTTGAGGATCTCGCAGATCACCGAAGCGCTCGTCAGGCCGGCAAGCGCGGGAAGGTCGCAGCCGGCCTCGGTATGCCCGGCACGCACCAGCACCCCGCCGGGCTGCGCCATGATCGGGAAGATATGGCCCGGATGGACGATGTCGGAGGGCTTGGCATCCTTGGCGACCGCGACCTGCACCGTGCGCGCGCGGTCGTGCGCCGAGATACCGGTGGTGACGCCTTCGGCCGCCTCGATCGACAGGGTGAAGTTGGTGCCCATCGGCGAGCGGTTGTCGCGCACCATGAGCGGAATGTCGAGTTGTCTGCAGCGCGCCTCGGTCAGCGTGAGGCAGATCAGGCCGCGCGCGTACTTCGACATGAAGTTGATCGCCTCGGGCGTGACGTGCTCGGCGGCGAGCACGAGGTCGCCTTCGTTCTCGCGGTCCTCCTCGTCGACGAGCACCACCATGCGGCCGGCTTTGACCTCGGCGATGATCTCGGTGACGGGACTGATGGCTGTGGCTTCGCGCCGCATGGAAAACCCCAAACGTTCGGGCATCGATTATACCGCCGGGGGAAAACAAAACGGGGCGCCTGGGCGCCCCGCTCTTGCTGCTGAAACTAACGCAGTACGGCGAAAAATCAGCCTGCCGCTTTGGGTTCCGCCGTCGCGGGAGCTGCCGGTGCCGGCACTTCCGGCGCAAGGATCTCGCCCGCCGCTTCTGCCTGTGCGCGGCCGCCGAGCTTTTCCTTGATGCGTGCCGACTTGCCCGAGCGCTGGCGCAGGTAATAGAGCTTGGCGCGGCTGACGTCGCCG
>JANMXB010000578.1:0-2764 GCA_031380765.1 Pseudomonadota bacterium
CTCGCACTTCGCGGCGAGATTGCCCCAGCCCAGGTCGCATCAGTCGATATTCTCGTGAATCGCATGAGCCACGACAACCTGATGTATCCCGACCCGAAGACCGAGATGCAGGCGCGCTTCAGCATGCAGTACTGCATTGCGCTTGCCTTGGTAAATGGCCGGCTGACCCTGCGCGATTTCACGCCGGCCGCGATCCGGCGCGCCGAAGTGCGCCGGTGGCTGCCCAAAATCACCCTGCGCCATACCGGCTCCGACGATGCGCTGCCGCTTGCCGACAACGGCCGTGAACCCGCCCGCGTCACTCTCCGCCTGGCGGACGGGCGCAGGCTCGAGCACTTCGTACAACGCGCAAGGGGCGTGCTGCAAGCGCCCATGACGCCCGAAGAACTCGACGCAAAGCTGTCGGACTGCGCGCGTTCGCTGGCGCCGGCAGCGCTTTCGAAACTGCGTTCGCTGCTCGATAGATTTGAATACCTGCCGGACCTGCGGGCGCTGATGCGCCTCCTGCCCGTTACGAGCGCACCAGGTCCACGTCGATCTCCATCAGCATCTCGGGCCGCGCGAGCCCGTCGATGATGAGTTCGGAGGACGCCACCGGAATGCCGCGCAAATGTTGGCCGACGACGGCCATGACCGGCGCGAGGTACGCGCGATCGGTGACCCACACTTTGATGCGGCAGATGTCCTCCATCTTCGCGCCGATTTCCTCGATGAGCTGTTTCACGTTCTTCATCGCCTGCCCGGCTTGTGCGGCAGCATCGCCCAAACCGATGAACTTGCGGTCGGTGGGATGGATGTCGTAGCCGGTCTGGCCACGCAGGAAGATGCGCATCCCCGAGATCACCGCACCGCAGAAGTCGGCCTGGATGGTGCGCTCTGGATGCTGGTTCTGCACATTGTGCGGGCGGTGGCGGATGTGAGGCATGATCGAAGCTTGCGGCAACTCGCGCACGCGTGCAAGCCGAACCTTTCCGGATAGAGTGAGATCGATGGACGTCAAATTTCTCAATGCCACGGTCGTCACCTGTGATGGCACGCGGCGCGTGCTCGACAAAGGCGGCGTCGTCGTGCAGGGCGACCGCATCAAGGCCGTGGGCCCGAGCGACGAAATTGCCGCCCTGCACGCCTGGCTGCCCACGATCGACGCGCAGGGCAAGGCGATCCTGCCGGGCATCGTCAACGCGCACACGCACGTGCTGCTGCTTGCGCTGCGCGGCACCATCGAGGACATGGGCGCCGAGGCGATCTACGGCTACATGACGCCGATCTCTTTCGCCATGACGGCGGACGAGCGCGAGGCGATCTCGCTGCTGGGCTGCCTGGAAGCGATTCGTTCAGGCACCACGACGCTCGTGGAGCCTTTCCGCCATGTGGTGAACTACGCGGGCGCCATGGCAGAAACCGGGATGCGGCTTTATTTCAGCGAGAACTGCGCGGACGCCCTGACGCTGAAGATCCGCACCGGCGTCTATGAGTTCGACCAGTCCTGGGGCGAGACCTTCCTCGAGCGGCAAAGAGAGTTGATCGCCCGCTTCCACGACACGAGCGAAGGCCGCGTCATGTGCCAGGTCGCGGCGCACGCGCCGGACAACTGCTCGCCGTGGATGTTGCGGCAATTGAACGACTTGGTCGAAAAGCACGGCCTCAGGAGAACGGTTCACATGGCGCAGAGCCGGCAGGAGGTCGCCCAGGTGCAGCGCTACGCGGGATGCACTCCGGCGCAGTACCTGGAGCGCAACGATTGGCTGGGGCCCGACGTGATCGGCGCGCACTGGACCTATTGCACCGCGCAGGACGTCGACCTGCTTGCGAAAAACGGCGTGCACATGGCGCACTGCCCGGCCAACAGCTCGCGGCGCGGCCCGCACCAGGCGCCGGTGGCGCGGATCATGGATGCCGGCGTCAACATTGCCTTGGGCACCGACAACATGACCGAGGACATGTTCCAGGCCCTGACCATCGGCAGCATCGTGCATCGAGGCAGCCGCGGCGGTGGAATCGACCCGCTGCCCCAGGCGATGCTCGACGCAGCGACGCGCAACGGCGCGCTGTCGCTCGGCCGGCTGGAAGATTTCGGGTCGCTGGAGCCCGGCAAGAAAGCCGACCTGACGATCGTCGATCTCAGCCATCCTTCGATGCGACCGGTGATCAACGTGGTGTCGAACATCGTTCACTACGGCCATCCCGGCATCGTCGATGCCGTGATGGTGGACGGCGAATTCCTGATGCTCGACGCAAAAGTCGTGTGCCTCGACGAGCGCAAGGTCGTCGAAGACGCACAGGCTGCCGTCCAGAGCGCGTGGCGGCGCCTGCACGCGCAGTCGCCGGACGTGCCGCTGCCGGACAGCCTGCGTCAGGCGCGGTAAATCAGGTCTTTGTCCTACGCGACCGGCATTTGAACATTCCCCCCGCTGTAGACTCCAAGCGCTGATGCCACGCCAACCAGACCGCCCAATCCGCATCATCGCAGCCGCCTGCGGCCGAGGATCGCCCGACGCCCGCTGCGCCGAGGGGCCCGAGGCCTTGCGTGCGGCCGGGTTGGTCGAGCGCCTGTCCAGCTCAGGGCAGGAGGCAAACTGGGCCGCCACTCTCGATTGTTCTTCGCCGGGCCTGTCCGCGCTGGAGGCCATCGCGGAGTTGTGCCCGCGGCTGGCGCAAACAACGTTCGACGCCGTCAATGATGGCGCGCTGCCCCTGATCCTGTCGGGCGACCACTCTTGCGCAGTCGGCATCTGGTCCGGCGTGAGCCGCGCCCTGCAGCCGC
>JANMXB010000601.1:0-6397 GCA_031380765.1 Pseudomonadota bacterium
CAGCGTTTCGGAGACCATCGCCATGGTATTCGCGGTGAACTGCCCGGGACACGCACAGAGGGTCGGCAGGCAGACGCGCTCGAGCTGGTCGAGCTCCGAGCGCTGCATGTCGCCCGCCATCACCGCGCCAACGGCTTCGAACGTGTCGAGCACGGTGACATCGCGCCCTTTCCACCTGCCGGGCGTTGCCGAGCCGCCATACATGAAAACCGAAGGCAGGTTGAGCCGCACCATCGCCATCATCATGCCCGGCAGCGTCTTGTCGCAGCCGGCAAAAGTCACCAGCGCGTCGTAGACATGGCCGCGGCACACGGCCTCCACGCCGTCAGCAATGATTTCACGCGACGCGAGCGAGAACTTCATGCCCGCATGGCCCATCGACATCGAATCGGCCACCGCGATCGACGCGAAATCGAACGGCACCCCGCCCCACTCTTTGACCGCCACGCAGGCTTCGCGCGCGAGTTCGCCGAGCTTCGCGTTGCAGGGGGTCACGCGCCCGTCGGTGCTCGCCACGCCAACGAATGGCTTGGCGATGTCCTCGTCGGTGAGGCCGAGGCCGCGCAGGAAGGCGCGATGCGGCGCGCGGTCCAGGCCTTCGACGGTGACGCGCGAAGGCAGGTTCCTGAATGGTGCCGGCTTCGCGGGGCGCCGCGCCATGCTAACTGCCCGCCTCAGTCATGGAGGCCTCCGAGATATTCGGCAACGATTTCTTCGATGCTCGCGCTGTGCATGAACCCAAGGGCTGCCGCGCGCGCCGAACAGGTCGAGCGTGCCACGGAATCCATGAGCGCCTGCGCCGCCGGATCCGGGTCGAAGCTTACTTTGCCCAGCGTACGCTGGCCGGCAGCTTTGTGCACGGCATCGAGCATCGCCTGGGCGGACACAGAGACGCCGGTCAGGAGCAGCGTGCGATCAGGCCCGATCGCATCCGGGGAGATCTCCATTGCGTGGATCAGCGACTCGGCCACGCGCTTGACCGAGATGCAGGCCATGAAGGTCTGCGGTGCGACGGGGCACGCGTAGTCCCGTCCGGCAAGCGGCTCGCGGATGATCGCGCTCGACCAGCCGGATACCGCCGTGTTTGCCGCACCTGGCCTCACCAGCACGGTCGGCAGGCGCACGCTGCGGCCGTCCACATAGCCGCGACGGGAATAGTCGTCGATCATGACCTCGCACATGAGCTTTTGCGCGCCGTAAGAAAGGCGCGGCGCGGGCCGCGTATCGTCGGTGACTTCGAGCTTCACCCCCCGGTAGACGGCGATCGACGAGGTGAAGACGAATTTCGGGGAGCGCCCCGTCATGCGGACCGCTTCGAGCAGGTCCTTCGTCGCATCGAAATTGACTTTCATCCCGAGTTCGAAATTCTGCTCGGCGCCGCCGGAGACGAGCGAAGCGAGATGAAAGACCGCGTCGACGCGCCCGTCGACAAGGGCGCGGGCGGTCGGCGCATACGCCAGGTTACCGGCAACCCCTTCCACCTTGGGATGCCTGGCCGGCGGCTCGGCCTGGTCGAACGCAACAACGTGCTCGACATCCGGCCTGGCGGCGAGCGCCTCGACCAGCGCCGCACCGATGAATCCGGCTGCGCCGGTGACAAGGATATTCATGCCGCGATTATCCCAGACTGTGCTAAAAAGCCGGGTCCAAAAGGAGGATTCGCAATGCCCAGACTCGCAAAGAGCACCCTTACCCGTATCGCTTTGGCCGCCGTGCTTTGCTGCGCGGCTTTCGGCGCCGGCGCGCAGACCTACCCGGCCAAGCCGGTGCATATCATCGTGCCGTTCGCCTCCGGCGGCCCGGCCGACATCTACGCGCGCTTCGTCGGCCAGAAGCTGCAGGAGTCCCTCGGCCAGGCCTTCGTGATCGAGGACCGGCCCGGCGGCGGCTCGATCATCGGCACCGACGCGGTGGCCAAGTCCGCCCCCGACGGCTACACGCTGCTCATGATGTCGAACACGCACACGGTCAACGAGTCGCTGATCGCAAAGAAGCCGTTCGAGCTGATGCGCGACTTCGCGCCGGTTTCGCCGGTGAACTATTCCGATCTCGTGCTGGTCGTGCACCCTTCCGTGCCGGCGAATTCGCTCAGGGAGCTCATCGCGCTCGCAAGATCGAAACCGAACGCGCTCAACTACGCTTCGTCGGGGCCGGGCACGCCGTATCACATGGCCGGAGAGCTTTTCAAGGCGATGGCGCGGGTCGAGATCGTGCACGTGCCGTACAAAGGCAGCTCGGGGGCGCGCACCGACATCCTCGGCGGGCAGGTGCAGATGATGTTCGATGCGATCACGACGATGGCGTCCAATGTGCGCGCAGGCAAGCTCAAGGCGTTCGGCACCACCGGAAAAGCCCGTTCACCCGTGCTGCCCGACGTGCCGACCGTGTCGGAAGCCGGCGTGCCGGGCTACGAAGCAGTGATCTGGCTCGGGATCATGGCGCCCGCGGCCACGCCGAAGCCAATCGTCGAGCGCCTTAACGCCGAGATCCGCAAGGTCGTCAACAGCGCCGAAGTCAAGGACGCCTGGGCAAAGCAGGGTGCGGCGCCCATGAGCATGACGGCTGACGAATTCGGCCAGTACGTGAAGGAAGACATCGTCAAATGGGCCAACATCGTGAAGATTTCGGGCGCGAAGGTCGACTGATGAATGTCATCAGCGCCGGGGCTGCGAAAGCCGTCGTGAATGCGGTTGCCGCGCAGGCCGGACTCGCGCTGGGCGGTGCGTTCGGTGCTGTCGTTGCGATGAAAGACAAGCTGCTGGCCGGGGAGCCCTGCGACGTGATCGTGCTCACGCGCGCAATGATCGAGGATCTCGCTAGGACGAAGCACGTCGAGGAAGACAGCATCGGCGACCTCGGCCGGGTGCACACCGGTGTCGCGGTCAAGCAAGGCGCGGCGCTCCCGAACGTGACGCGTTCGACAGGCCTGGCTGCCGCCCTGCTCGGCGCCGAGGCGATCTACGTGCCGGACCTGAGAAAGTCAACCGCAGGAAAGCATATCGCCGGGATGCTGGACGAGCTGGGCATCGCGGCCGAGGTCAAGGAGCGCATCCGTGAATTCCCGAACGGCGCCGCGGCGATGAAGGCGATGGCCGATTCCTCCGGCGACTTTGCGCTCGGATGCACCCAGGTCTCCGAAATCCTCTACACCCACGGCGTATCGCTGGTCGGCGTGCTTCCGCCTGAATTCGAGCTCGCCACTTCGTATGCGGCAGCGGTTTGCACGGGCGCGGCGGACCCCGCAGATACGCGGCGCTTTGTCGCGCTGCTCACCGGTCATTCCACTCGGGAACTGCGCATCAAGGCCGGTTTCGAAGTGCCGGGCTGACCCTCTTGATGTCAGTAGGTTCCCTGCAATGCCACGCCAGGCCAGGGCGCTTGCTGAAAAATGTCAGTAGCGGACGCTAATCGGCGCGCGCACCCGAAGCCCTGACCACCGGCGCCCAGTGCGCGACTTCCGCCTTCGCAAAAGCGGCAAACTCGTCAACGCTCATCGGTACGAACCGCATCCCTTCCCCGGCCAGCCGCGCCTGCACATCCGGCAAGCGCATGATGCGCAGGATCTCGGCGTTGAGCTTGCCGACCACCGCAGCGGGAGTACCGGCCGGAGCGAATACACCGACCCAGTTGTTGACTTCGAAGCCGGGCAGCCCGGAATCGGCCATGGTGGGCACCTCGGGCAGTGCGGTTGAGCGCGTCGACCCCAGCACCGCGATGCTTTTCAGCTTGCCCGCTTTCACATGCGGCAGCACGGTCGGCAGGGTTGCGAACACCAGCGCAACCTGGCCGGCGAGGATGTCCGTGATCGCAGGCACGTTGCCCTTGTAAGGGATGTGCGTGATGTCGACCTTCGCCATGCTCTTGAAGAGCTCTCCCGCGAGGTGGCCGGTGGTGCCGGCGCCCGCGGAACCATACGTGAGCGGCTTCGAGCGCGCGAGCGCGATGAGCTCAGGGACCGTATTCGCCGGCACCGAAGGATGCGCAACCAGCAGTCCCTCGGCCTCCGCTACAAAGGCGACCGGCGAGAAATCCCGGATCGCATCGTAAGGCATCTTCGAATACAGGGACGCATTGATCGCATGCGTCCCCACGGTGCCCATCACGAGGGCGTACCCGTCCGGCGCGCTCTTGGCCACCACGTCCGCGCCGATATTGCCGCCGGCGCCCGAACGGTTCTCGACCACCACGCTTTGCCCGAAAGTGTTGCCGAGGTGCACTGCCAACACGCGCCCGTAGACGTCAGCAAATCCGCCGGGCGGGAATGGCACTACGAGCCGCACCGGCTTGGTCGGATAGGTCTGGGCTGCGACCTCCCCGCCCGCGAGCGCAAGGCACAGCAGCGCTCCAGCGGCGGCGGGAAGGAAATGGCGCATTACGATGAGACTTGCGCGGACCGTTCGGTCCGCAGCACCGGCTCGCAGGTATTGCCGATGTCGGACACCGTGGCGCGATGCATGTCGCGTTTCCAGCGGCGCTCGTCGTAATCCGTGCCGCGATGCATGGTGCAGCGGTTGTCCCACACGACGAGGTCGTTCAGGCGCCAGCGATGCGTGTAGACGAACTGGCGCTGGGTCGCATGCGCCATCAATTCCTCCAGCAGGCACGTCCCCTCGTCCTGTGGCATGCCCATGATGCGCATCGCGTGAGAGGCGGTATACAGACAGCGCCGGCCGGTCTCCGGAATCGTGCGCACGAGGACCTGGATCGCGGGGGGCAGCGACGCCCTTTCCCGCTCGGAAAAGTCGGTGAACCCCAGCTTGGCGCGCGAATGGAAGATCGAATGCTCGACGACGAGGTCCGAAATCCGGTCTTTCGTCGCGCGCGGCAGCGCGTCCCACGCTGCGCGCATGTCGGCGAACTGGGTGTTGCCGCCGATCGGCGCCACGGTGCGCGCATAAAGCAGGGACGCGCGCGCCGGCACGTGCCGGAAGATGCTGTCGGTATGCCACAGGCGGTTCGCGAGGCCCGACATCCTTTTGCGGCTGTCGGCTGCGAGGATCTGGTTGTCGTGGTCGAGGTTCGAGACGTCCGAAATACGGTTGTCGATGCGTTCCTTCTTGATTTCGTCCTGGTACGTGTTGATGCTCGGCTCCATCGACCCGAATACCTCGGCGAACGCAATGTGCTGCTCCTGGGTCATCGTCTGGGCCGGGAACACGAGCACGCCGTACTTCCAGAACGCGGCCTTGATCGCATCGCGGTCTTCGGCGGACAAAGGCCTGGCCAGGTCCACGTCGCCGATTTCTGCGGCGAAATCCGGCAGCAGGGGAAAAATGCTGATCGACATGCGCTCCTCCTATTCGGGCACGAGGCCCACTTCCTTCACCACGCGCGTCCACTTTGCGAGATCGCGACGGATATAGGCCATGGCCTCCTCCGGGCTGCTGCTGATCGCCTCGGCCTGCTGCGACTGCGCCCATTTCTGCATCGCCGGGTCCTGCGTGATCTGCACCAGCTCGCGGTTCAGCCGCGTGATGATGGCCGCCGGCGTGCTGGCGGGCACAAATATGCCGAACCATGCGTAGGTCTCGTAGCCCGGAACACCCGCTTCCGCGAGCGTCGGCACATCCGGCAACTGCGGTTGACGCTTGGTGCCGGTCACGGCGAGAGCGCGTAGTTTTTCCGCCTTGATGAAAGACGTGGCCGCGTCGTTGAACATGAGCTGGATCTGCCCGCCGACGAGGTCGGTCGTCGCCGGCGCCGTGCCCTTGTAAGGCACATGAGTCATTTTGACGCCATTCGCGCTCTTGAGCAGTTCGCCCGCGAGATGGCTCACGCCGCCGGTGCCTGTCGAGGCGAAGTTGAGCTGGCCCGGCCGCGCCCTGGCGTAGGCGACCAGCTCGGCGACAGTCTGCACAGGCAGCGAAGGATGCACGACAAGCGCGGCGTGGCTCTCGCCGATCATCGCCACCGGCGCGAGGTCGGCGAGCGGATCGAACGTGAGCGACTTGTAGACCAGCGTGTTGAGGGTGATGGTTGCGTTGTTGCCGATGTAGAGCGTGTAGCCGTCGGCCGGCGACTTGGCCGCCTTGGCCGCGGCGATGTTGCCGCCGCCGCCGGGCAGGTTCACGATCACCACGGGTTGCTGGAGGCGATCCGACAACGGTTTGGCCACCGCACGCGCAATTGCATCGGTAAAGCCGCCGGGCGGGTACGGCACGATCAGCTGCAGCGGCTTGTCCGGATAGGCCGCGTGAGCCGTGACAACTACGAATGCGGCAAGCAATACTGCTTTCGACGCAGTTTTGAATCGTCCGTGTTTCATCATCCCTCCTCTCCCTTGTGATGGTACAGGACTGCTTCCCCGGTCACGGGAAGTGTTTCAAGGGCGGCCTGGATGCTTGCGAGCCTCAACCGCAATAGCGAATTCCGCCTGGCCGGGGGGGGGAATGCCTGT
>JANMXB010000605.1:0-3728 GCA_031380765.1 Pseudomonadota bacterium
CCACTCTTCCGCGCCGGCCTTCACGCTCCTGCTCGCCTGGCTTCTGATCGGCGAAAGGCTCGGGGCTTATGAGCTTTTGCTGATGGGCCTCGTGATCTTCGGACTGTGGTTTACCCAACCGCCTGAAAAAAGCGTGTTGAACGAGCACAAGCGCGAGCACCGGCCCTCCGGCGCGGTCCTCAAGAAAGGCGTGCTCGTGGGCCTTGCGACCGTCATCGGATTCAGCCTGGGCAACGTGTTCCGCGGCCACGCGATGCACACCTGGAACGAAGCGGTGCTCGGAACGATCATCGCCTCGACCGCCGCGCTGCTGTGCCAGCTGGCCGCCACGCGCAACTGGCGGGAAGCCTGGCGCGGCATTAAAAAGGCGGATCGCAAGGGACTCTGGCTCTATGCATGGTGCGGGATAGCCACCGCGGGCGGCGCGATGTTCGTCGTCTCGGCGATGCATTTCATCGAGATCTCGCTTGCAATACTCGTCACCCATTCCACGCCGCTGATGATTTTTCCGGTGAGCGTGTTTTTCTTCAAGAATCGCGAAGGACTGACTCTGCGCACCATCGC
Organism: Pseudomonadota bacterium; assembly: GCA_031380765.1. Classification (GTDB taxonomy): domain Bacteria; phylum Pseudomonadota; class Gammaproteobacteria; order Burkholderiales; family SG8-39; genus SZAS-79. The sequence goes on from JANMXB010000605.1 coordinate 565, forward strand.
GGGGGCGGGCATGGTGCTGGCGGGGATAGCGTTGCTGGCTCTGCGATAAGCCTGGCGTGCAGCCGGACGGTAAATATCTGTAATCTTCAGGTCTTGTCATCGCACGCGGAGGCTGCATGGGCGGCATCGCTGGTTGTATCGATCTACGCGAATGGATCGCGCTGCTGGAAAAGGAGGGCGAGCTTCACCGCATCACCGCCAAGGTCGACTGGGATTGCGAGATCGGCACCATCTCCCGCCGCGTGCTGGAGAAGCAGGGCCCGGCACTCCTGTTCGAGAACGTCAAGGACCACGAGAAGACGCGCGGCCGCAAGGTGTTCTGCGGCGGCATCGGCACGCGCGAGCGGCTGAACCTCGCGCTCGGTTTCCCCAGGAGCGCGACGAACAACCAGATCGTGCAGCACGTGATGAAGAAGAACCGCGAGCAGATCGAGCCGGTGGTGGTGGCTGACGGTCCGGTGAGGCAGAACATCGTCAAGGGCAAGGACGTCGATTTACTCCAGTTTCCGGTGCCCAAGTGGCACTACCTCGAGGGTGGGCGCTATATCAACACTTATGCCTGCATCGTCACCAAGGATCCCGACACCGGCGTGCAGAACGCGGGAATCTATCGCGGCATGGTGGGCAAAAAGAATACGATTCCGTCCCTGCTCATCAAGGGCGGCCAGCACTGGGGCCAGCACTTCGCCAAGTACGCCGACCGCGGCGAGAAGATGCCGGTGGCCTGCGTGATCGGCTGGGATCCGATCATGGGCTTCCTCGGCGGGAGCCCGTTGCCGGCGGGCGTGTCGGAGTTCGCGGTGCTCGGCGCGTATCGCGGCGAAGCGGTGAAGATGGTCAAGTGCGAGACCGTGGATCTGGAGGTGCCCGCGAGTTGCGAGATGGTGATCGAGGGGTTTATCGACTCGAATCCCGAGAGCTTTGAAACCGAAGGCCCGTTCGCCGAGTTTACCGGCTACGTGTCCGACCTGCCGACGCCGCGGCCGACCATCGAGGTGAGCTGCATCATGCATCGCGACGATCCGATCCTGCGCGGCACGCAGGAAGGCAACATGCCGGGCTCGTTCTCCGAGAACGCGGTGATTTCTTCGGCGCAGCGCGCAGGGATCGCCTGGAACATCCTCAATGCAGCCGGCGTGCCCGGCGTGATGGACATCTACTGCGACCCGATCACCTGCGGCATCAACGTCTACATCAAGATCAGGAAGACCTACCAGGCGCAGCCCAAGCAGATCGCCGCTGCGCTCTGGGGCGCGGGCGCGGGGCAGGGTCGCTACTAGCACGTGTTCGTGTTCGAGGACGACATCGACGTCTCGAACTACCAGCAGATCGATTGGGCGCTGGCCTATCGCATGAACGCGGCCACCGAAGGCATCACGCAGTTCCCCGGACTGCTCGGCCACGCGCTCGATCCCAGCACGCCGCTGGAAGAGCGCGACGTGCAGCAACTCGGCGCGGGGACCTGGACGCGGGTGCTGTTCGATGCGACGCGCAACTGGCACTTCAAGCGGCGGCCCGAATGGAACAACGAGCGCTTCCCGCCGACCGTCGAGCCGCACCCGGATCACAGGGCGCTGGTGGAGAGGCGCTGGAAAGAGTACGGCTTGAAGTAGGTTGACAGTGCGGCCGCGGTTAGTTGACAATGGAAACTATCTGCCCCAATCGCCGCTCCCAGAGCGGATCTAAGGCCATGTTACCTCTGCAGGGCCTCGTCATCCTCGATCTCGCCCGGGTCCTTGCGTGTCCGTTCGCAAGCATGATCCTGGCCGAGCTGGGCGCCACCGTGATCAAGGTCGAGCAGCCCGGAACCGGGGACGAGACGCGCACTTTCGAGCCGCAGCTCGCGGTGGATAGCGCGTACTACTTCGCCTGCAATCGCTCGAAGTCTTCGATCACGGTCAACCTGCGCTCGAAGGAAGGCCAGCAGGTGATCCGCGAGCTCGCGGCCAGGGCCGACGTGTTCGTGGAGAATTTTCCTTCCGGCACCTTTAAGCGTTACGGTTTGGATTACGCAGAGTTGTCCGTACTCAATCCCAGGCTCGTCTATCTCTCGTGCACCGGTTTCGGCCAGACAGGTCCGTACAAGAACAAGAAAGGCTACGACACGGTGTTCCAGGCCATGGGTGGGCTCATGAGCCTCACGGGCGAGAAGGGCGGCGGGCCGGTGAAGCCGGGGCTGCCGGTGGCCGATCTCACTTCCGGGCTTTGGGTAGCTATCGCCATCCTTGCATCGCTGGCCGGCCGCGAAAAAACGGGCAAAGGCTGCTACGTGGATTTTTCCATGCTCGACGCGCAGGTCAGCCTGCTCACTCTGGCTGCTGCCAGGTATTTCGCGCTGGGCGAAGTGCCGCCGCGCCTTGGCACCGAGCATCCAGGGCGCGTGCCGACCGCCACGTTTTGCTGCAGCGACGGCAAATACCTGCACATCACCGCGAGCGACCAGCACTGGGCGCCGCTCTGCAAGGCGCTCGGGCTGGGCGCGTGGGGCGCGCAGCCGCAGTTCGCGGACAACGCCTTGCGTGTGACGAACCGCGAGCAGGTCATGCCGAAGCTCACCCAGGCGATCGTCGGCTGGAAGCGCGATGAGCTGATCGCGGCGCTGGATGCGGTCGAGGTGCCGGTCGGGCCGGTCAACGACGTGGCGGAAATCCTTGCCGATCCGCATGTCGCCGCCCGTGGCCTCATAGGCGAATTCGACTATCCGGGCGTCGGTGTGTTCAAGGCACTCGGGCTGCCGTACAAGTTCGACGGCTTCGAAGACCCAAAGGTCGGGCGCCCGCCGACGCTGGGCGAGCACACCGACGAGGTGCTGATGAACCGGCTGGGCTACAGCGCCGAAAAAATCGCGCGGCTTCGGCAAGCAAAAGCCCTGTGAGCGACCCCGTCGTTTATTCGGTGGAAGAGGGGGTTGCGACGATCCGCCTCAACCGGCCGCAGTCACGCAACGCGCTGAACCTTGCGATGTGCGACGGCCTCGCAGCGGCGGCGCAATCGGCTGCAAGCGATCCGTCCGTGAAGCTGGTGCTCGTCCGTGGGGAAGGCAGCGTGTTCTGCGCGGGGGCGGACGTCAAGGAACGCGAGGGCATGGACGCGGCGCAGGTGCGCGCGCGGCGTCAAAAGGGCTTCGACGCCTACGCGGCACTCGAATCGCTGCCCATGCCTGC
>JANMXB010000616.1:0-4111 GCA_031380765.1 Pseudomonadota bacterium
ACGCGAGACTCGAGCACGAGGCCTGGGAAGAGCGCGTGGCAGCCGAAAAAGCCAAGCTCGCCGCGGAATCGGCGGCCAAGCGCAAAGCCAGGGCAGAAGTGCAGCGCGACCACGACTAGCGGGTCAAGCTGGAGGTCCAGGGACTGCTCAAGCAGCAAACCAGCCCTGCCGCGCCAGTGAACGACGCGGCCGCCGCGCCGGCAAGCGCGAAGAGCCCGAAATTCCTTGCTTCGCTGATCGGCGCGTTCGTCGCCGAAAAATCCCCAACGCCGGCGCAACTCTACGAAAAAGCGCTGGCACTGGAGCGCACGGGCCAGATCGCAGAAGCCATCAATCTCCTGCAGCAGGCCGCCAACGGCAACAGCGGTGCGGCGGCGAAAAGGCTGGGAGAGATTTACGCCAACGGCTCCGGAAACGTGCCGCGCGACGCGAAACTCTCGGCGCGGTGGTTCTCCGTGGCGGCAACGCTCGGCGAAAAAGTCGCGCGCGCCAAAGGCAGCGTTTAAGTCTGAAATCCTTCGGCACCTTCGATTACGTGATCATCGGCGCCGGCACGGCCGGCTGCGTGCTGGCCAACCGCCTGTCCGCCGATCCGGCCATCAGCGTTCTCCTGCTGGAAGCGGGTGGCAAGGACGACTGGATCTGGATCCACATTCCGGTCGGATATCTCTACTGCATCGGCAATCCGCGCACGGACTGGTGCTATCGGACCGAGGCCGACGCGGGCCTCAACGGGCGCTCGATTCTCTACGCGCGGGGTCGCGTGCTCGGCGGCTGCTCGTCGATCAACGCCATGATCTACATGCGCGGGCAGAGACACGATTACGACGCGTGGGCGCGCGCCACCGGGGACTCCGGCTGGTCGTGGGAGAGCGTGCTGCCGGTGTTCCGGCAATCGGAGGACCACCACGCCGGCGCGACCGCGTCGCACGGGGCAGGAGGCGAATTGCGCGTGGAAAAACAGCGCCTGTCATGGGAGATTCTCGAGGCATGGCGCGAGGCGGCCGCCGAAGCCGGCATCCCGAAAACCGACGACTACAACTGCGGCGACAATGAAGGCAGCGGTTTTTTCGAGGTCAACCAGCGGCGCGGCGTGCGCTGGAGCGCGACCAGGGCTTTCCTGCGTCCCGCGATGAAGCGCCCCAACCTAAAAGTGGTCACCGGTGCCGAGGTGAAACGATTGCGGATGGAAGGCAGGCGCGCGGTGGGTGTCGAGTTCTGGCATGACGGCGAGACGCGCTTCGTCTCCACGCGCTTGGAAACGGTGCTCGCCGCCGGCGCGATCGGCTCGCCCCAGATCCTGCAATGCTCGGGCATCGGGCCCGCGGAGCTGTTGCGCCAGCATGGCATTCCCGTCGTTCACGCCTCGCCGGGCGTGGGCGAAAACCTGCAGGACCATCTCCAGCTGCGCACTGCGTTCAAGGTCAAAGGCGTGAGAACTCTCAACGAATGGGCGGGCTCGCCCTTCGGCAAGATCCAGATGGGCCTCGAATACCTGTTCTTCCGCACCGGTCCGCTCACGATGGCGCCCAGCCAGCTCGGCGCGTTCGCGAAATCCGATCCGCGGCGCGCAAGCGCGAACCTCCAGTTCCACGTGCAGCCCCTGAGCCTGGACAAGTTCGGCGACCCGCTGCATGCGTTTCCGGCGTTCACCGCTTCGGTCTGCAACCTGCGCCCCGTGTCGCGCGGCTACGTGCGGATCCGCGGCACCGACCCGCGCGAAGCGCCGCTCATCAATCCGCGCTACCTGTCGGCTGAAGAAGACCGCAAGGTCGCCACTGAAGCGATCCGGCTCACGCGCAGGATCGCCGCGCAACCGGCCCTTGCGCGCTATGCGCCGGAGGAATTCCTGCCGGGCGCCGCGCACGCAACCGAAGAAGCCCTCGCAAAAGCCGCCGGCGACATCGGCACCACGATCTTCCACCCGGTCGGCACCTGCCGCATGGGACGCGCGGACGACCCCGCAGCGGTGGTCGACTCCCGCCTGCGGTTGATCGGCGTCGAAGGGGTCCGGGTGATCGACGCTTCGGTGATGCCGACGATTACGTCCGGCAATACCAACTCGCCTACCGTCATGATCGCCGAGCGCGGTGCCGCAATGCTCCGCCAGGACCGGGGCCCGGCGGGGGCTTGAACGCTGGGGTTGAACGCTGGGGTTGAACGACCGGGCCGCCGCCCCCATTTCGGTTAACATGGCGCGCCTCCCCTCAGAGGCGCCTTAGGGAGGCTAAGAAAAATGAAGCGCATAGTGCTGTTCCTCATCACCAATATCGCGGTCATGATCGTGCTGTCGATCATCCTGTCCGTGCTCGGCGTCGACCGGTTCATGAGCGAGCAGGGCCTCAACGTCGGCATGCTGCTCATATTCTCGGCGGTGGTCGGCTTTGTCGGCTCGTTCTTCTCGCTGCTGATCTCCAAGCCCATGGCCAAGTGGTCCACGGGCGCGCAAGTCATCGACGGCTCCGAGGGCACCACGCAATTCTGGCTGGTCCAGAGCGTAAAAACCCTGGCAGAGCGCGCCAATATCGGCATGCCCGAAGTGGCGATTTTCGAAGGCGAGCCGAATGCGTTCGCCACGGGAGCCTTCAAAAATTCCTCGCTGGTCGCGGTGTCTACAGGCCTGATCGAATCGATGAGCCGGGAAGAGGTCGAGGCGGTGATCGGCCACGAGATCTCGCACATCGCCAACGGCGACATGGTCACGCTCACGCTGATCCAAGGCGTGGTCAACACTTTCGTGGTGTTCCTCGCGCGCGTGGTCGGCTATTTCGTCGACAAGGTGGTATTCAAGACCGAACGCGGCGTGGGCATGGGCTACTACATCACCGTGATCGTCTGCCAGATCGTGTTCGGCGTCCTCGCCTCGATGATCGTCGCCTGGTTCTCGCGCCAGCGCGAGTTCCGCGCCGACGCGGGCTCGGCCGGGTTGCTCGGCTCGCCCAGCCCGATGGTGGCCGCGCTTGCACGCCTTGGCGGCCTGCCGCCGGGCGAGCTGCCCCAGTCGTTCAAAGCCTCCGGCATCAACGACAAGCCCGGCTTCATGGCGCTGTTCTCGACCCACCCGCCGATCGAAGAGCGCATCGCCGCACTGCAAGCGCGCAAGTAGTCCAGCGAAACACCCCGTGGCCGATGCCGCGGGGTGGGAAAATGGCGGCTTGCCCATGACCGCCTCAACTTCAGTGTCTACGGCCGCCGACCGGCGCTGGATCGACACCGCCCTCGCCTGGTACTTCGTCAGCGTCTGGGGCTCCGGCTTCCTCGCAAGCAAGGTGGCGCTACAATACGCGCCGCCTTTCACCATGCTCACCCTGCGGTACGTGCTTGGCGTGCTGTGCCTGGTGCCTGTGCTTCTGGTGATGCGGCCGCAGTGGCCCGCTGCGCGAACCGAGCTCGGTCATGTGATCGTCGCCGGCCTGCTGATGCACGCGGTGCATCTTTCGGGCAGCCATTACAGCCAGTACCTCGGGCTGTCGGCGGGCATCACGGCGCTGGTCATGTCGCTGCAGACGCTTGCCACCGCGGTCATCGCGTCGCGCTTCATGGGCGACCGACTGGGGCCACGCCAATGGATCGGCGTCGTACTGGGGCTTGCAGGGGTAGCGCTGGTGGTGTGGCACAAGATCGACGTAAAGGAGCTCCCGCTTGGCAGCCTCGTTGGGCTGGCGTTCGGCCTCACCGCCATCACCGCGGGCACCCTTTACCAGAAGACCTTCTGCCCGAAGGTCGACCTCAAGGCCGGCACCTTCATCCAGTTCGCTGCGTCGGCGGCTGTCCTGGCGCCGTTCGCGTTCTTCGTCGAGGGCGCGCCGGTCGACTGGCGCTGGCAGTTTTTCGCCGCGCTCGCCTTCCTCGTGATCCTCGCCTCGATCCTCGCCACCAACGCCCTCAACATGCTCATGCGCCATGGCGAGGCCACGCGCGTCACAAGCCTCATCTACCTGACGCCCATCATCGCCGTCGCGCTCGAGTACCCGATGTTCGGCGTCGCGCCCGGCGCGCTTTCACTGTTTGGAATCGCCGTCACCTGCGCCGGGGTAGCGCTGGTCACTTACCGCAGCAGCCGCGCACCCGCGGCCGCAGCTGTGGATTAACCCATGCGCATGGGCTACAT
>JANMXB010000116.1:0-1618 GCA_031380765.1 Pseudomonadota bacterium
GCCCGATCGATAACCTCGCTCAGCTTGTTCTTCGCCTCCTGGAGGGGCCAGACGATCGCCATTGCATGCTCCCGAAATCTGGATGAACTGGCTGAATTATACTCGTCGCGGCGGCGTCCCGGCGACCAGTTCTCGCCCCGACATCAGTGACCGACGAATCAAGAAACTCCGGCCGGTTCGATCTGCTCCTTCAGATCGGCGGCAGATCCTTGAACGGATTGAACACCTTCAGGCCGGGCCGGCGGAAATCCTTGGCGTTTCCCGTCACGATCGTCAGACCGTGACGCCGCGCGGTTGCGGCGATGTAGCCATCCTCCACAGGCATGCGCTGCCCGTGCTTTTCCAGCAGATGCTCCTGATCGGCCCAGACATGGGCCACCGAGACGTTGAAGCCCAGAATGCGGCCGCCGAGTGCGTCCACCAACTTTCTTAACCACGCCTGCAGATCGCGGCGCTGGCGGCCTTCCTTCGAGCGCACCCAGTATGCAAGTTGAGCAATGACGATCGCACTGGTGAAGCAGCGGTCGCGCTCCCGGTGCATCCAGGCAACCACGCGGGCGTCCCCGTGACGCTTGGCCGGCTGGCAAATTACGTCGGTATCCAGCAGCCAGTTCAAATCCGGCGACGCCTGGCGGCCGCCTTCCGGCGGCGCGGCAGATCGTCCATGCTCACCGGGCACTCGCTCAGCACGGCAAGCCAGTCGCCTGCGCCCGCGATGCGGCGGAACACGATCTCGTTCTCTTCCGCATCGAACCGGGCGTCAAAAGCATCCCCCGGCGAAGCCGGGGCGAGGCCCGCCGGGACGGTAAGACGGCGCTTGGCATCGAGAGTCAGGATCATCGTGGGATTGTCCCACCATGGGCTCAGGAGGTCAATTTGACTCCCCCATTTTGCGTCGAGGGTCGGTAAGATGATGCGCCTGTGCTTTGTCGAATTGCATTGTGACCGAATCAACACGCACTCACCGCCTCTGCGCGGCCCCGATGATGGACTGGACCGACCGGCACTGCCGGTTCTTCCTGCGCCAGGTCAGCCCGCGCGCGATGCTCTACACCGAGATGATCACCACCGGCGCGCTGATCCACGGCGACGTGCCACGCCATCTCGACTCCAACGACGAAGAGCACCCGGTCGCGCTCCAGCTCGGGGGCAGCGAGCCCGCCGACCTCGCGCACTGCGCGAAGCTGGCGGAAAAATGGGGCTACGACGAAGTCAACCTCAACGTCGGCTGCCCGAGCGAGCGCGTGCAGCGCGGCTCCTTCGGCGCCTGCCTCATGGCCGAGCCCGGGCTGGTGGCAGAGTGCGTGAAAGCCATGCGCGAGGCGGTGGACCTGCCCATCACAGTCAAGCATCGCGTCGGCATCGACGCCGTGGAGGCGTATGAATTCGTGCACGCGTTCGTTGCGCAAGTCTCCGCCGCTGGCTGCACCACGTTCATGGCGCATGCGCGCAACGCCGTGCTGAAAGGACTTTCCCCCAAGGAGAACCGCGAGATCCCGCCACTCAAGTACGACTACGTGCACCGCCTCAAACGCGATTTCCCGCACCTCACAATCGTGATCAACGGCGGCATCACGCGGTTCGAGCAGATCGAAGACCAGCTTGAGCATGTCGACGG
>JANMXB010000716.1:0-1822 GCA_031380765.1 Pseudomonadota bacterium
TGCTCGAAGAAGGCCTCGCGATCCTCAGGCGTCACCTCGAACGTGCCGCGCGGGTCGGGCGTGTGCACGAAACAGGCGAAGGTTTCCTGGCAGCGCTTGAACATCTCGGGGTAACCCGCCCTGATCCGGGCCATCTCCGCCGCGTCGATTTTTCGGTTGTGCAGCGGCGTGCACCAGTTCGGTCTGCGCTGGAACACGGTCAGATGGCCGGCGGTCTTGGCGACTTCGGCAATCGTCTGCACTCCGGTGGCGCCCGTGCCGACGACCGCGACGCGCTTTCCCTCGAAGCTGACACGCTCGTGCGGCCAACGGGCGGTATGGAAGGAGTGGCCCTTGAACGTATCCACCCCCTCGATCCGCGGCATCACATGCGCCGAAAGCACGCCGATGGCGGTGATCAGGAACCGGGACCGCAAGCGGCGGCCGTCTTCCAGCGTCAGATCCCAGTTGCGGGATGCATCCTGGAAGTGCGCCGCGATTACGCGGCTGCGGAATCGGATGTCACGGCGCAGGTCGAACCGGTCGGCGACATGGTTGAGGTAGCGCAATGTCTCCGGCTGGGGAGAAAAATGCTCGGTCCAGTCCCATTCGGCCAGCAGGGCTTTCGAAAACGAGTAGCCATAGGAGTAGCTTTCAGAATCGAAGCGCGCGCCCGGATAGCGGTTCCAGTACCAGGTGCCGCCAACGCCGGTCCCGGCCTCCAGCACCACAACCCGCAGGCCGAGTTCCCGCAGGCGATAAAGCTGATACAGGCCCGAGATGCCGGCACCGACGATGATGGCGTCATAGGGCTGGATCGGCGATTGCGTATCGTGCGAGGCGGTCATCTGCTGGTTCACGGAATGTCCTTCACGTCCCCCGACGGCCCCTCGTGATGCGGGCGCAGCCTTCGGGGCGGATGCAAGGGCACGCCCTTCGGGGGTACGACGCGCATGAGGAATTTGATCACCGCGTCGCCGAAAACATCGTTGCGGTCGCCCACCACCATATGGCCCGCGCTGGTGACGTTGACATACTCGGCATGCGGACACAGCTTGCAAAACTCGGCCGCCCCGTCCTCGCTCAGCACATCCGACAAGCCACCGCGCACCAGCAGCGTGGGCAGCGTGAGGTTACGCGCGCAGGCTTCCAGCCGATCATGGCGTTTCGCCATATCGTGCCGCGTGGGCCGGAACCTGGGGTCCCAGTGCCAGCGATATTTGCCGTTGGCCCCGAGGCGCACGTTCTTCACCAGGCCTGCAAGGTTCCCGGGCCGCCTGCGATGCGGCTGGTAGCTTGCGATCGCATCGGCGACTTCCTCGAGCGAGTCGAAGCCCTCCGGCTTTTGATGCATGAATGCCTGTATCTTATCCACGCCTTCAGGCTCCAGTCGTGGCGCCACGTCCACCATCACAAGCGCCGTCGCATCGACGTGTTCCTCGCCGGCGGCAACCAGGCTGGTTCCCCCGCCCATGGAGGCGCCGACCATTACCGCGCGGCGGTTGCCCAATGCAGCCACTACGTGCACCAGGTCTTTCACCATGCCGTCCTGGCCATAGTCGCCGTCGGGCGACCAGTCGGAATCCCCGTGTCCCCGCGCGTCAAATGCAATTGCGTAAAAGCCGGCGGCACCCAGCTTCTCGCCCGCGCCCTTCCAGGCATGGCGTGTTTGCCCGCCGCCGTGCTGCAGCAGCACCAGCGGCCCGCCGGGATCGCCCCATGAGTCGCCCGCGATTCGCAGGCCACCTTCGCCCTTCCAGAAATGCATCGGATCGGGCGTGCCCGGCAGTCTTTGTCCTGCGCTCATTCGAGGACGTTTGAAAGGTTGCCGGGGATGTTGAGG
>JANMXB010000024.1:0-7540 GCA_031380765.1 Pseudomonadota bacterium
TCTCCAACGACATTACCGGCGAGGCGACGCACGAGGCCTTCAAGCACTGGGACCTCGGCGACATCGTCGGCGTAACCGGCACGCTGTTCAAGACCAACAAGGGCGAGCTGACGGTGCAGGCGACACAGTTGCGGCTGCTCACCAAGGCGCTGCGCCCCCTGCCGGAAAAATTCCACGGCCTCGCCGACCAGGAAGTGCGCTACCGCCAGCGCTACGTGGACCTCATCGTCAACGAATCGTCGCGGAAGGTTTTTGCCGCACGTTCGAAGATCGTGCAGTCGATCCGCGAGTCGATGGTGGCGGAGGCGTTCCTCGAAGTCGAAACCCCGATGATGCAGCCGATCCCGGGCGGCGCCGTGGCGCGTCCGTTCAAGACCCATCACAACGCACTGGACATGGAGCTGTTCCTGCGCATCGCGCCCGAGCTCTACCTGAAACGACTCGTGGTCGGGGGGATCGAGAAGGTATTCGAGATCAACCGCAATTTCCGCAACGAGGGCATCTCCACGCGGCACAACCCCGAGTTCACGATGATGGAGATGTACGCGGCCTACGAGACAGTGGACTACATGATGGATCTCACCGAGCGGTTGGTGAGGAACGCCGCGCGCGCGGCATTGGGCACCGAGAAGCTGACCTACCAGGGCAATGCCATCGACCTTGGCAAACCTTTCGCGCGGCTCCCGATCCCGGAGGCGATCCGCAAGCACGATGCTGCGAGTGCGACGGCCGACCTGCGTGATCGCGCCTGGCTCGCTTCACGCATCACGCAGGCGGGCGGTGCGGTGGACGACCACCATGGCTGGGGCGCTCTGCAACTCATGCTGTTCGAAGCCGTGGCCGAGAAACACCTGATCGAACCGACTTTTGTCACGCAATACCCGGCCGAAGTCTCGCCATTGGCGCGCCGCAACGACAAGGATCTGGAGCTCGTGGACCGCTTCGAGCTCTTCATCGACGCCAAGGAACTGGCCAACGGCTTTTCGGAACTCAACGATCCCGAAGACCAGGCGCAGCGCTTCCTCGCGCAGGCGAAGAAGAAAGAGGCCGGCGACCAGGAAGCCATGTTTTTCGACGCGGACTACATCCGGGCGCTGGAATATGGCCTGCCGCCCACTGCGGGCGCGGGCATCGGCATCGACCGCCTTGTCATGATCCTGACGGACAGCCCGTCGATCCGTGACGTAATCCTCTTTCCGCAGATGAGGGCGGAGGGCTGATTTCCGGAAATAACAATTGGAAACAATATGGGGTACCGCTTGGAGAGTACGCTATGCCCTTATCGGGAAAATTTCAGGGAGACTCGAATGATTGACCAACTTACATTCCGCGCCCAGCGCCTAGCCATGGCGGCAGCGCTGACCGTCACCGCTGGCTTCGCCATGGCGCAAGCCCCGTATTCTTACTCGCAACCTCCCGCTGGATACCAGCAGCAGCCCGAGTACCAGCAACAGCCGGGGTATCCACAGCAGCCCAGTTACCCGCAGCAGGGTTATCCCCAGCAGCCTGCCTACCAGCCGGCACCGTCTTACCCGGCCCAGCCAGGCTATCCGCAGCAATCTGTTTATCCGCAGCAGCCTGGTTATCCCCAACAGTCCGGCTATCCGCAGCAGCCGCCGCAGGGTTACCCGCAACAACAGCCCGCGCCCGGAGATGCGCAACCGCCCGCCTACGGCCAGCCAATGGCTGTGCAACGGCCCATCTGTATGGAGTGCGGCATCGTCGAATCCATGCGCGAAGTGGAAAAGAAAGGCGAAGGCACCGGACTCGGGGCCGTCGCGGGCGGCATGGGCGGCCTGATTCTCGGCAGGCAGGTGGGCAACGGCTCGGGCCAGCGGCTCGCGGGCGTGCTCGGCGCCGCAGGCGGCGCCTTTGCCGGCCACCAGATCGAGAAGAGCGCGAAGACCACGAAGTCGTACGAGGTCTATCTTCGCATGGAGGATGGCAGCTTTCGAACGGTTGCCTCGGCGACGCCGCCCACCTGGCGCACCGGCGAGCGCGTGCGCATCGTGAACGGCACGCTCCAGTCCGACATCAGATAGCACGCGGTGGAGCTCTACTGGCTGCTGGATTTCCTTGCGCTGGTACGCACGGGTAATTTCTCCAAGGCGGCGACCGAAAGGCACGTCACGCAGTCCGCCTTCAGCCGCCGCATCCAGGCTCTCGAAGATTGGGTGGGCGCGCCGCTCTTCGACCGCAGCGGCCACCCGGTCGAGCTGACCGGCGCGGGCCAGCAGCTCCTCCCGATCGCGGTGTGCAGCGTGGAGCCGCTGCTGGATTTCCGCGCCTCGATCCGCGCCCATGCCGCGGATTCGGCGCCGACCGTGTCCTTCCTGATGCCCACGCCTTGCTCGGCGGGGATTTTTCCTGCGCTCCTCGCGCGCCTCAATCGCGAGATCGGGCCGATCGTCGGCCGCGGATCGGTCAAGCGCATCGACGAGGTGGCCGAGCGCTACGCAGCCGGCGAGGCCGACCTCGCGCTGTCCTACCGCCATCCTTCGCTGCCGCGGCCCGCGGGGTTCGACGAGCTCGATGCGATCGAGATCGCCGATGAGCCGATGATCCCCGTGTGCGCGCCACAGCGCCGCGGCCTGGCCGGCTACGTGCTCCCTGTTGTGGCGGGAGCGCCCCTCGTCTACCTGCCCTATGGACGCTCGTCGTTCATCGGCCGCGCCGTCGACGACGAGGTCGCCGCCCGGGTCGCGGAAGTGCGGCCGCAGAAATTGTTCGAGGATCCCCTGATCTTCGTGCTGAAGGAACTCGCCCTGCAGGGCATGGGCGTGGCGTGGCTGCCGCGGTCCACGATCGAGCGCAACCTCGGCGACGGCAGCCTTGCGCGCGCCGGCGGCGTCGATTGGGACATCCCGCTTACGGTGGAACTGCTGCGCCGGAAAAAGCGCCTGTCGCCTGCGGCAGAATCGGTGTGGACGCTGCTCGCGGCCGGGGCTGCGCCGGCGCGGCCCGCGCTGCGGTCGGCCACGCCGGCCTCACATCGCCCGGTTCGAGGCCGCGCGCAATAAACACCACCCGGCTCGCGCCGGCGGGAGTGGACAGGAACTCAGGCGGCGCCACGATGTGCTGGATCGCGTGGACCGCGACTGCACGGGTATCCTCGTCGACGGCGACGATGCCTTTTACCCGCAGCAATCGGGCCCCGTAGTTTTCCGCAAGTCCGTGCAGCCATGCGCCGATCGACGCGATGGGTTGCGAAGTGTCCCAGCACAGCACGAACGACTCGACCGATTCGTCGTGCGCGGCGCGCATTGAATCGGCCGGGACCATGCGTGACCCGGCGAAGCGCGAAGGCTCGAACCAGTTTGCTTCGGCGGCGCCGCGCGGCGCCCGGATGAGTTCTCCGTGCGCGTTGATTTCCGCCAGCCTTGCTTCGAGGCGCTCCAATGCCGCGGAGGCGACGCCCTGCGCTTTCGTGACAATCATACGATCGGCGAGGAGCGCTTGCCTGAAGGCCGTCCCTTCCTCCTCGAGGGCAGCGGCGCCGAGCACCGCGTCGACGACGGTCACAAGTGCGTCGAGCCGGTAGCGGCCCGTGAGCAGCGCAGATTCGGCGAACAGCCGCAGGATCGGCGCGGGTTCCGCAAGGCCGCTCGTTTCGACTATGACGCGCTCGAAGGGGATTGTCCGGCCATGTGCCGCGCTGCGCTCGAGCCGCAGCAGCGCCTCGGCAAGATCCGCGCGGACCTCGCAGCACACGCAGCCTCCGGGGAGCAAGATCACGCCTTCGCTCGACGCCTCGATCAGCACGTTGTCGATACCGACCGCGCCGAATTCGTTGACGATTACCGCGGCGTGCCTGATCGCGCCGCTCGTGAGCGCCGCATTCAGCAGCGTCGTCTTGCCCGCGCCGAGCGCACCGGTCAGCACCAAAACCGGAATCCGGGACAGACCACGTTTTTCAGTGCGGTTCATGATGGGAAAAACGTGGTCTGTCCCCGTTATTCGTTACTTTTGTCACGCTAAGCGTTTGACGATGAGGGCGAGGGCCGCGCCGACGGCGGCGAGGCGCACGCCGTCACGATCGCCGGGGAAGACATGGCGCTCGACCAGGGTCGGCGCGCCGAGCCGGGCCGCGGCGATGTAGCAGGTGCCCACAGGGTTCTTCTCGTTGCCGCCGCCGGGGCCGGCATAACCGGTGACGGCCACTGCCACGCCCGCGCCCGAATTTTTCAACGCACCTTCGGCGAGGCCCTGCGTGACCTCGGCGCTGACCGCGCCATGCTTGCGCGAGATTTCTTCGGCGACGCCCAACCCTGTCGCCTTCGCCGAGTCGTGATAGAGCACGAAGCCGCGCTCGAAGACTTTCGAAGCCCCGGACACCGACGTGAGGCAACCGGAGACGAGGCCGGCGGTGCATGTCTCCGCCGTCACGATACGCACATTGGCGGCCTTGGCGGCGTCCAGCGCACGGGCGGCTTTATCGAGCAAGTCCCTAGAAAACACTTTCAGCCCCTACAGAGTATTCGTGTAAGCGCGCCCGCCTTTCATCACCAGCTTGAGGCGCGCGCGCTCCTCCAGGATGCGGATGTTGGCCAGCGGGTCGCCGTCGACCACGAGAATATCGGCATAACGGCCCGCCTCCAGGACGCCGACATCACTGCGTCCGATGCATTCGGCTGCCCGGCCGGTGGCCGCAACCAGCGCCTGCATCGGCGTCATGCCGAGCCACTCCACCATGAATCTGAATTCCACCAGGTTCTCGCCCACCAGAAGGCGGTGCGACTGGTCGGTGCCGAACGCGACCTTGACCCCGCGCCTGACCGCATCCTTCCAGAGCGGGATCTGCTTTTGCATGCGATCGAAGATCTCATACTCCTTGGCGTCCTCATTTGCGAGTTGCTGTTTGTCCCACGCAGCGTTGGCCTTGCGATGCTCGAGCGACAGCGGAACGAGCGCGAGCGTCGGTACCCACCAGGTGCCGTTATCGAGCATCTTGTCGGCGCATTGCTCGTCGATGAACCAGCCGTGCTCGAGGGAGTGGATATTTGCGCCAAGCGCCGTGCGGATGCCATCGACGCCCTCGGCGTGCACCGCCACCCATTTCCTGCGCATCGCCGCTTCCGCAACCGCAACGCGAATCTCCTCCAGCGTGAACTGCGGCTCGTCCCAGGAATCGGTCACCGAGGTGATCCCGCCGGTGGCGCAGATCTTGATGAAATCGGCGCCCGCCATGAGGATGTGACGCACGAGGCGCCGCACTTCGTCCACACCGTCGGCAACCGGACTGGGCAGCCAGGCGCGCTTCTGCACCCTGAGGCCCGCCGGCACCCAGGCATCGCCATGGCCCCCGGTCTGGGAAATCATCGCAATCGAAATCAAGAGGCGCGGGCCGTCGATGTACCCCTCCGCGATCGCCTCGCGAAATCCCGCATCGGCGCCGCCCATGTCGCGCGCAGTGGTGACACCGCATGCGAGCGTTTCCTTCAGCACCGCGGTCGAGCGCAGCACGTTGTAGGTCGGCGCGTTCAGCAGATGCTGGCGCATGTCGCGCGCGCGATAGGTGCCATGGACGTGGCAGTCGATGATGCCGGGCAATACGGTGCGCCCGGCGGCGTCGAGAATCTGGGCCCCTTTGGGCACTGCCACCGTGGCCGCCGGGCCCGCGGCGAGGATGCGCTCGCCCTCGACCACGACGGTTGCGTTCCTTACGGGATCGCGGCCGCTGCCGTCGATGAGGGTGCCTCCGGTAATCGCCAGTGCCGCCACTACTCCTCCAGGTCCACGAATACGTTCTTGACTTCGGTGTACAGCGACAGCGCATGCATGCCGAGCTCGCGCCCCAGCCCCGATTTTTTGTAGCCGCCGAACGGCGCGAAGAAACCATAGCGGCTGGCGCTGCCATGCGAGTTTACGCTGACCATGCCGGTGCGCAGCGCGCGCGCGACCCGCATTCCACGGCCGAGATTGCGTGTCCACACCGACGCGTTGAGGCCGTAAGGGCTGTCGTTGGCCAACTTCACCGCTTCTCCTTCCGAGTCGAAAGGAATCACGACCACCACCGGCCCGAAAATTTCCTCCTGCGCCACGCGCATCGAATTCTTCGCGCCGCAAAGGATGGTGGGCGCGTAGTAGGCACCCGCCGCAAGTCCCGCGGGACGCCCGCCGCCGGTCACGAGCGTACAGCCTTCGGACTTGCCGAGAACCACAT
This sequence comes from Pseudomonadota bacterium, assembly GCA_031380765.1. Classification (GTDB taxonomy): domain Bacteria; phylum Pseudomonadota; class Gammaproteobacteria; order Burkholderiales; family SG8-39; genus SZAS-79. The sequence continues at coordinate 6,164 of JANMXB010000024.1, forward strand.
AGCCGTCCACGGATTGCCACTGCGACTGGGAGACGAGCGGCCCGATTTCGGTCGCGGGATCGAGTGGATCGCCCACGCGCGCGGCCCGCGCCGCCTTGGCAAAAGCTTCGGTGAAACCCTCCGCAGCGCTGCGCTCCACGAACACGCGCGTGCGCGCAGAGCAGCTTTGCCCGGCGTTGCCAAAGCCGGCTTTCACGGCCTGGCTGGCGGCTTTGGCGATGTCCGCATCGGCAAAGATGATGTTCGGGCTCTTGCCCCCCAGTTCGAGCGTGATGCGCTTGATGTCGTCGGCGCCGAGCTTGAGCAGCTGCGCGCCGGTTTTCGTCTCGCCCGTGAACGAAATCTTGTCGATGCCGGGATGGGTTGCGATCCGCATCCCCAGCTGCGCGCCGGGACCGGGCAGGATGTTGAGCACGCCCGCCGGAACGCCGGCTTCGAGCGCCGCCTCGCCCAGCATCAAGGCGGTCAACGGCGTGTAGCTTGCCGGCTTGAGGATCACCGTGCATCCAGCGGCAAGCGCGGGCGCCACTTTCCAGGCCGCGGCGAGGAAAGGGAAATTCCAAGGCGTGATCGCGGCCACCACGCCGAGGGGTTCGCGCAGCGTGAAGTCGAGCACGTTCGCGCCCATCGGGATCGTGTCGCCGAAAAATTTGTCCATCGCGCCGGCGTAGTACTCGAACACGTTGGCCGCGCTGTCGACCTCGTTGAGCGAATTTGAGATCGTCTTGCCGCCGTTGCGGGTCTCGATCTCCGCTATCCGTGAAGCGTTTTTCCTGATGCCATTGGCAATCGCACGCAGGATCTTGCCGCGCGCAAACGGCTGCATGCCGGACCACTTGCCTGCGTCGAAGGCGCGCCTGGCGGCCGCAACCGCGCGGTCCACATCCGCGACGCCGGCTTTCGCCACATCCGCGAGGGCCGAAAAATCGATGGGGCTGGCCGTCGAAAACGTTTCCCTGGACGCAGCAGGCTCGAACTTGCCGCCGACAAGCAGGTTTGTCTGCAACGTCACGCGAAAATTCTCTCGACGAGGGTCACGCGAAAATTCTCTCGCAGTGCGCGGGCAGTTCCGACAGGCATTTGAGATGGATGTCCACGTCCGGATCGATGGTGGTCGCGTTCGGCGCGATCCATGCGGTATGCAGGCCCAGCGCTTTTGCGCCCCTGATGTCGTTCCTGAGGTCGTCACCCACCATGAGCGTTCTGCCCGGCGGCGCGGGCAGCGCGGCCAGCGCCGGGAGGTAACAGTCCGCGTGCGGCTTCATCCAGCCGGTCTCGGAGGACACGACGATCGCGTCGAAATGCCTGCGCAGGCCGAAGCGCTCCAGCGTGGCTTCGACCACCGGGCCGTGCGGATAGTTGGAAACGATACCGAGG
>JANMXB010000034.1:0-2561 GCA_031380765.1 Pseudomonadota bacterium
GGATTCTGCGCGACTGCGCAATCATGTCTTCCCAGAGCTCGCTCGTGTCTTTCTGGAAGACAGCGTCGCGGTTTGCGTTCACGACTGCCCACAGGCCGCGGTCTATTTCGCCTTTCAGCTCCCCGGGGCGCCAGCCCACGTAACCAACGAAAAAGCGCGCGTCGTTGGGCGTTTGCTCGATCACCTTGTCGATGGTCGCGGCGCGGAAAGCGATATACAGGTCCTTCATGAGCGGCAGCGTGCCTTCCCCGGGACTGTCCTGCGCCTTGACGACCGCAATCAGGGCACCGGGGGAAAACGGACCGCCGTAGCGCACCGGCTCGGCGACCTGCTTGGAGGGCTCGTGCTCCGGGAAAAGGGAGGTCAGCGACCGGTTGGTCGGCCGGTTCAGGATTACGCCGATGTGGCCGCCGCGCGGGATGGGCGCCGCAATCAATACAGTATGGAAATAGCCCGCGTCGCGAAAGGCGGGATTTGCCACCAGGAAGACCGCGTCTTCGTCACCCGGCTGGTCCGGCTGGCTGCCCTGGCCGTACGCTGCGCCGCCGCAGCAGAGGATCAGCGCGGCGATCGCGGCGAGTATGCGGGACGACATGAACAAATCTCCGTGCGAGGACCCTGTTGCGAAGAATTGTATAACGCATTCCTTGACATCGGGCGCGGCCGTGCTAATTTGAAAGCGGGACGTTGCACCTTCGCGCGGGATACCCAAGCGGAGATCGGCGGGAACCCGGGCAATGTCCGGGCAACCGCCAGAAGATGCGTCGAGCCGAAGGACCCGGCGCCCAACGCAGCGTTCCAACCGTGGCCTTCCGCCACAAAAACCCGCACTGCTTCCGCAGCGCGGCCCGGTCTCAGCCGGGCAACCCGGCCCCGCCTTCGGCGGGGCCATTTATTTTTGTGCCGCTCGTTTTGTAAACGGGCTGCGCGCCCTTCCCGGGCGCGCGGGTTTTGAGCGCGCGCACGCGCTGGACCAGCTCCTCCCAGAGCCCGGCCGTGTCGGTGCGAAACACGGTGTCGGCGTCAGCCGGCAGCACAAACCAGCCTTCGCGGTCGAATTCGTTCTCGAGCTGGCGCGGCGCCCAGCCCGAGAATCCCGCGAAAATGCGGTAGCGGCGGCCTTCGGACGCAAGGAGCATCTTCACGTTGTCCGGGTGCAGGGTCATGTACAGCTTGGGAAGCACATGAAAAGCCGCCGCCGGGGGACGGGTCTCGGACAGGAACACCGCGACGAGCGACTTCACCATCACGGGGCCGCCGAAAAACACCGCGTCGCGGTATTTTCCGGTCTCCAGTCCGGGCTCCAGCTGCGAGAGCTTGAGCGGGGTCGGGCGGTTGAGAATCACGCCGACGGTGCTGAAATCTTCCGTCTGGGTGACCAGCACCACGGTACGGCTGAAATTCGAATCCGCAAGGTCGGGCTTGGCGATTAGGAACACGCCATTCGGACCCTGCGCCGCGGCGTATGTCCCGTACGCGAGCAGGACGCAGGCGGCTGCGAGGCCCCTCAGGGTTCTCAACTGAATGCCTGGATCCCCGTCTGCGCGCGTCCCAGGATCAGCGCGTGGATGTCGTGCGTACCCTCGTAGGTATTCACCACTTCGAGGTTGACCATGTGGCGCACGATGCCGAACTCGTCGGAGATGCCGTTGCCGCCCAGCATGTCGCGCGCCATGCGCGCGATGTCGAGCGACTTTCCGCAGGAATTCCTCTTCATGATCGAGGTGATCTCGACCGAGGCGGTGCCCTCGTCCTTCATGCGCCCCAGTCGCAGGCAACCCTGCAGGCCCAGCGTGATTTCAGTCTGCATGTCGGCCAGCTTCTTCTGGATCAGCTGGTTGGCGGCGAGCGGGCGGCCGAACTGGGTGCGGTCCATTACGTACTGGCGGGCGCGGTGCCAGCAATCCTCGGCCGCGCCGAGCGCACCCCAGGCGATCCCGTAGCGCGCCGAGTTGAGGCAGGTGAACGGCCCTTTGAGCCCTTCAACGCCCGGCATCAGGTTTTCTTCCGGCACGAACACGTTGTCCATCACGATCTCGCCGGTGATCGAGGCGCGCAGGCCGACCTTGCCGTGGATCGCGGGGGCGGAGAGGCCTTTCATGCCTTTTTCGAGGATGAATCCGCGGATGCGGCCGTCCTCGGTCTTGGCCCAGACCACGAACACGTCGGCGATCGGCGAGTTGGAGATCCACATCTTGGCGCCTGAGAGGCTGTAGCCGCCGGGCACCGTCTTCGCGCGCGTGACCATGCTGCCGGGATCCGACCCATGGTTGGGTTCCGTGAGTCCGAAGCAGCCGATGAATTCGCCGGTGGCCAGTTTAGGCAGGTACTTTTTCCGCTGCGCCTCGCTGCCGAATTCGAAGATCGGCACCATGACGAGCGAGCTCTGCACGCTCATCATCGAGCGGTAGCCCGAGTCGACGCGCTCGACTTCGCGCGCGATCAGGCCGTAGCAGACGTACGAAAGCCCCGCGCCGCCGTATTCATGCGGGATCGTGGGCCCCAGCAGGCCCAGTTCGCCCATCTCGCGGAAGATCGCCGGGTCGGTGGTGCCGTTGCGG
>JANMXB010000042.1:0-54567 GCA_031380765.1 Pseudomonadota bacterium
AGTTGAGACCCACCGAAACGGGCTGCGCGTGCCGTACCGAGTTGTAGAACGCTTCCGTCGTCTGGCCGGACAGGGTGCGGCCGGACGCGTCCGTGATCGTCCCCGAGATCATCACCGGAAGGCGCAGCCCCCTGGCCTCGAAGAAGGCTTCGATTGCAAACAGTGCCGCCTTGCAGTTGAGAGTATCGAATACGGTTTCCACGAGGATCAAATCGGCTTCACCATCGACAAGGCCGCGCAGGGCCTCGGTATAGGCAGTCACCAATTGGTCAAAGAACACGCCGCGGTATCCGGGGTCGTTGACATCCGGCGAAATAGAGGCGGTCTTCGTGGTCGGTCCGAGCACGCCGGCTACTAAGCGCGGCCGGCCGGGCTTCTTCGCTTCCAATTCCGCAGCCGAACTTCTTGCCAGTTTTGCAGCGTCGAGGTTCATTTCGTAAACGAGCGACTCCATTCCATAGTCGGCCATGGAGATGGAGGTCGAGTTGAAAGTGTTCGTCTCGATGATGTCCGCGCCGGCTTCGAGGTATTCGCAGTGAATCCTGCGAATCAGCGCGGGCTGCGAAAGCGTAAGCAGGTCGTTGTTGCCGCGCAGTTCGCCCGGAAAATCCTTGAAGCGCTCGCCGCGATAGTCCGCCTCGGCCAGCTTCTCGCGCTGGATCATCGTCCCCATGGCACCGTCGAGCACGAGGATGCGCTCTTCGAGCAGGCGTTCGATGAGGGCGGGATGCGGGGGAACGTGCAAGGTCGAGACTCCATAAAGCAAAAAACCCGTTCAGCTTGCGCCAGAAACGGGTTGTTGCCCTCGTCTCTTTAGCTGAATTTGTTTGTCCGGTGCAAACGTTCACCGGGCGCCCGCAAGCTGAACCTCAAATCGGCGCTGGCACTTTACGTGCTCCTGCAGGCGCATTGTCCCTGTCCGCACCGGAACGTGTCAACCGCGCACGTATAATCCACGTTCCCCGCTGTGCACCCCGCCAGTCACGCAGATGGAAAAATCCCCAGCGTATCCGCCGATCACACTAGCGCTGACCGTCTGGGGGGTTGGTGCCGGGCTTTACCTGATCGGGTTCTTTCAGCGCGTCGCGCCTGCCGTCATTACGCAGGAGTTGATGGCCGAGTTTGCCCTCACTGCGGTAGCGCTGGGTAATCTGTCCGCGCTGTATTTCTATGCCTACGTGGCAATCCAGATTCCGACCGGCGTGCTGGTCGATCACTGGGGACCGCGCCGGGTATTGACGACAGGCGGATTGATCGCTGCCGCAGGGACGCTGCTGTTTGCGCTCGCACCCGGCTATACGCCTGCCGGACTCGGTCGGCTGCTGGTGGGCGCAGGCGTTGGCGTGGCGTTCGTGTCGATGCTGAAGATCGCGACTCACTGGGTACAGCCTTCCCGCTTCGCGTTGATCTCTGGCCTGGCCCTCGCGTGCGGAGCCCTCGGCGGGATTTCGGCCGGGGTACCGCTGCGCATGGCAGTGGACGCGTTCGGCTGGCGATGGGTCATGCTGGCGGCGGCCGTTCTGACCGCGGTTCTCGCGCTTGCGACCTGGATAGTGGTTCGAGACGATCCCTTCGACCGGGGCTATCGCAGTTTTTCAACCGGCGCTGGCGGACCGCATCCGCGGCGCTCCATGCTGGGTGGGATCAGGGAGGTGTTCCGCTATCGCAACGTCTGGCTGAATTTCATCGGTTGCGGGGCGATAACCGGTCCCATGCTCGCATTCGGAGGCCTTTGGGGGGTGCCGTTTCTTGTGTCCCAGTATGGGTTTTCGACGGCGCAGGCGGCGTTCGCCACTTCAGTCATGCTTGTGGCCTGGGCAGTCGGCAGCCCGCTGGCCGGCGCCCTCTCCGACAGGCTTCATCGCAGGAAGCTGCCGATCCTTGTGGGCGGTTCGATCGCCGCCGTGCTCTGGGCCGTGCTCATCTACGTGCCCGGGCTGCCGAAGTCCGTGCTCGTTGCAATAATGGCCGGAGTCGGCTTGGCTTCCGGCGTGGTGGTGATTGGATTTGCGTTTTGCAAGGAATCGACTCCGTCAACGCTCGCGGGCACTGCCTCGGGTGTTGCCAACATGGGCAACATGCTGGGGGGTATGGTGATGCAACCCCTGATCGGCTGGCTGCTGGATCTGGGCTGGGAAGGAACGATGGCCGGCCCGGTGCGGACTTACGGGTTTTCCACATACGCCGGTGCCTTCACGATGATGCCGGTGTGGCTTGTCGCCGGTCTCGCCGCAATCGCCTGCGCGCGCGAAACGCATGCGAAACAGGCTGCTTGACTCGCGTCGAACCGGCGCATCATCATTGCCCTATGCCATCCGAACAGGCAGCGTTTCCTTCGATCAGCGGTCGCTTTGCCTGCGAAGTCTATTGGGGCGATTGCGATCCGGCAGGGATCATTTTCTACCCGACCTATTTCCGCTGGTTCGACGCGGCAACCTGGGCCTTCTTCGCTTCCGTGGGCTACACGGCCGCGCGCATGCGCGCTGAAGAGCGCTCCATGCCCCTTGTTGCCGCTGCGTGCGAGTTCATGCACCCCGCGCAGCAAGCCGATCGCTGCGAGCTACGCTCTCGAATAGAGCGCTTCGGCGGAAAGTCGTTTGTAGTGGCTCACGAGGCTGCGCGCGTCGACGGAACCGTTCTCGCGCGCGGGTCGGAAACGCGTGTCTGGGGCCGTCATGTGGAAGGCCTGGGTTCGCCCATGAAAGGCGAGACGATAGGCGACGAGCTCAAGGCGCTGTTCAGGGCCAACTGATTCTGGTTAAACTTGGAAGGAGCCGCACCATGTCCGCAAGGGACCGCATCGACATAGATCCGCCGTACGACTACCCACTTTACAAGAGCACCGTGCTGCGTGCGCCCAAGCAGGGCCTGGTCCGCGTCGCGCTTCATCCCCTCGAAAAAGCCGGACCGGTTTTTCCAAAGGCCTTCGTGAAAGACGCCGAAGCCGATCTCACCGCCTGGGGCAAAAGCGCGCCGCTCGGGGAAAAGATGGTCCTTGTGGGCCGGGTGACCGATGAGGACGGAAGTCCTGTCAGGAATTCCCTGCTCGAACTCTGGCAGTGCAACGCCTCGGGCCGGTACGCCCATCCGGTAGACCAGCACGACGCGCCGCTGGATCCAAACTTTCTCGGCCATGGCAAAGTCCTGACCGGGGAAAACGGAGAATACCGCTTCGTAACCATCAAGCCCGGCGCCTACCCGTGGCGGAACCACCCCTGGGCCTGGCGGCCGGCCCATATCCACCTGTCCTTGTTCGGCAACGCCTACTCGCAGCGGCTGATCACACAGATGTTCTTTCCCGGCGATCCCCTTCTGCCGATCGATCCGGTATTCCAAAGCGTTTCGGACGATGCGGCGCGGCAGCGCATGGTTTCAACGCTCGACCTGCAGCATGGTATCGAGGAAGTGGCGCTCGGCTATCGTTTCGACATCGTGCTGCGCGGTCCGCAATCGACCCCGGCTGGAGTCTGATCATGATCGTGAGAACACCTTCCCAGACAATCGGCCCGTTCTTTCATGTCGGCCTCAAATGGGACGACGGTAATCGCATCGCATTCGGCACAGAGGGCGAAAAGGTAGTCCTGACCGGCATTGTCTACGATGGTTCCGGCACCCCGGTCGCCGATGCCCTGGTCGAAACCTGGCAGGCCGATCCGCGCGGCAACGCGCCCAGCGCTGGTACCGCCGCGAAGCCTTTTGGCAATGGCAGGGTCGCTACCGACAGCGAGGGACGCTACACGTTCGAGACGCTGATGCCCGGAGCCTGCCCCGGCGCCGCGGGCGAAAAATATGCACCGCAAATCCACGTTACGATTTTCGCGCGCGGATTGCTGAAAGCAGTACGGACCCGGGTTTTTCTCGCCCCGCCGGAGGCGATCAAGGAAGATCCGCTTGGGCGCGCCGCCGGCGCGCGGGCGACCACGCTGGTTGCTGTCCGGGACGCCGGAGACCCGGGCATCTGGCGCTGGGACGTGCGCTTGCAAGGCAATGACGAGACTGCATTCATCGAGACCTGAACGAACGCATGGCCGGCAATCTGCTCGCCCGCACGCTGTCGCGGACATCTTTTGCCGACGCGCTTGGCGAGGACGCCCTCGTGCGGGCGATGCTGGCATTCGAAAGTGCTCTTGCGCGAAGCGAAGCCGAGGCGGGAATCATACCGATTGAGGCGGCAGATGCGATCGAGGCGGTGTGCAGTAGCGCGAACCTGTCTGTACGGCACCTTGCGGAAGATGGCAGGCTGGCCGGGTCCCTCGCCATTCCATTCGTAAAAGTATTGACCGAACTGGTCCGTGCGGCGAATCCAAAAGCGGCCTCTTTCGTCCACTACGGCTCTACCAGCCAGGACGTTCTGGACACGGCGAGCGTGCTCTGCTTTCTGCCTTGCGTTCAGGAAGCTGACGGTGTGCTGGCCAGCTCCATCACATTACTGGCCGAACATGCGCGTAAAAATGCAACCGTGATGATGCTAGGCAGGACCATGATGCAGCCGGCGATTCCGATTACGGCCGGTCTCAAAATCGCGCGCTGGGCAACGGCTTTGAGTCGCTGCCGGGCAAGGCTGGCGGAAACCGCCGCGCGAGCTCTATGCGTTCAGCTCGGCGGCCCTGTCGGAACGCTGGATGCGCTTGGACCCAAACGCGTGCAGGTACGGCGCGCGGTGGCGGATCGACTGGGTATAGCGGACGCGCGGTCATGGCACATCCATCGCGACGAGCTTCTTGCGTTTGCGTCGGCGCTCGCGATCCTTGTAGCGGCGGTAGGGAAAATCGCGGGCGATATCGCGATGCTATCGCAGGCAGAGGTTGGCGAAATGTTCGAAGCCGCGCCTAAAAAAGGCGTAGGTACGTCAAGCGCGATGCCCCACAAGCGTAACCCGGTGGCCTGCCTGCAGGCTCTTGCAGCGGCTGCGCGGGCGCCGGGGTTGATGGCCACGCTGTTACACGCCGGCCACGAACACGAGCGTGCTATCGGAGGCTGGCAAGCCGAACTCGCCACCCTTCCCGAACTGCTGGAAACCGCGGGCGGTGCTATCGATGCGCTCGAGCGAATTTCCGCCGGGTTGGTGGTGAACCCCGCAAGGATGCGGCGGAACCTCGAGGCGCTTCAGGGCCTGGTGTTTTCCGAGCGCCTGTCGCGCCTGTTGATGCAGTCGATGGATCGTGCCAGCGCCCAGTCGCAGGTCGATGACTGGTGCGCGGCCGCAGTCGACCAAGGGCGTCATCTCAGGGACATCGTTGCCGAAGCGCGGGCCGATCTCGACCTCGGCACGGCGTTCTCGCTCGAGGCCATCGTGCGTGAGTTGGCGCCGGTCCTCGAAGAAGAGCTCGCCGCCCTCTAACCGGCGCTACTCCGCGTCCGGCTGCTTCGTCGGCTGGGCCTCGTCGAACGCTTCGAGCTGCATGCATGCGTCGAATACACGCATCGCGACCGGGTACGGCGCCAGGTCGCATTCATAGCGCTTTGCATTGAAGATCTGCGGCACCAGGCAGCAGTCGGCCAGGGTCGGAGATTCGCCATGGCAGAATTTTCCGGTACCCACGGTATTCGCAAGACTTGCCTCGAACTTTGCCAGGCCTTCGGCCACCCAGTGGCGGTACCAGGTGTTGATGCCCTCCTCGGTGTGGCCCAGCGCGCGCTTCAAGTGTTGCAGCACGCGCAGATTGTTCAACGGATGGATCTCGCAGGCCACCAGCATCGCAAGCGAGCGCACTCGCGCGCGCTCGAGAAGATCGCGCGGCAGCAGCCGGGGATCCGGATGCTTTTCTTCCAGGTACTCAATGATCGCAAGCGACTGCGTCAGGAGGTTGCCTTCGTCGACGAGCGCGGGAATCAGTTTTTGCGGATTGATCGCCCCGTAACTTTGCTGGCGGTGCACCCCTTGCGGAAGCGAGATCGCGATTGGTTCATACGCAAGCCGCTTGAGATTGAGGGCAATACGCACTCTGAAGGCGGCCGAGCTGCGAAAGTAGGTATAAAGAAGCATGAGACCCTCGCGGAAACGTCAGAGCGCGGGAACGATTTTTACGCGAAGGTCCGTAAGGCCGTCGATACGCGCGAGCAACTCGTCGCCCGGCTGGACCGGACCGACTCCGGCCGGCGTGCCCGACATGATGATGTCGCCCGGTTCCAGAGTGTAGTACTGCGACAGGTACTCGATCTGTTCTGGAACGGACCAGATCATGTCGGCGAGATCCGCCTTCTGCCGCTCTTTGCCATTCACCGTCAGCGAGAGCGTGCCTTTCGAAGGATGACCGATCGTGGCGGCCGGCGAAAGGGCCGCGCAGGGCGCGCCTTCGTCGAAATTCTTGCCGAAATCCCACGGCCGGCCTTTGTCCTTGCCCAGCTGCTGGAGGTCGCGTCGGGTCATGTCCAGGCCCACGGCATAGCCAAAAATGTGGCTGGTCGCGTCTTTTGCGGGAATACGCCGTCCGCCCTTTCCGATCGCCACGACCATTTCGGTTTCGTAATGGTAATTGGTGGTTTTCGCAGGGTAGTGGACCTCACCGCCGCCAGGAACCAGGGCGAATTCCGATTTGATGAAGAAAAAGGGTTGTTCACGGCCGTCGCCTCCCATCTCCTTCTGGTGCTCGACGTAGTTGCGGCCGACACAAAAGATGCGCCGCACCGGGAAAGTGTCTCCCGAGCCGGCGACAGCAAGCGTGGGCGGGGTCCAAAGGGGAATTACGTGCGCCATGATTGCCTCGCAGGGATAAAAATCGAAAAAGGGGGATTCTAGTCTTATCCGGCGAGCTCGCGCTCGATCAGCTCGCGCAGCTTGAAACGCTGGATTTTGCCGGTGTCGGTGCGCGGCAACTCGGGGACGGCGCGGATCCACCTGGGTCGCTTGTGGCGCGGAAGGTTCTGCTCGCAGGCACGCGCAGCAGCGCGAATCGCTGCGTCGGGATCAGAGCCGGAGGTCACGAACAGAGCGAACCGCTCGAACCCGTCGGCATCGTTTACTCCGACACAGGCCGCCTCGGCGATCGAGCTGTCCGACGCTGCCGCTTCTTCGAGCTCGCTGGGCTGCACCCATTGTCCGGCGACCTTGATGAACTCGTCCGCGCGACCCTGATGGGAAAAAAATCCATCGGCATCGCGCACAAAAACATCTTTGGTGCAAAACCAGCCGTCGCGGAATTGCTCGCGAGTAGCTTCGGGTCGATTGGCGTAGCCGACCGAAAGCGAAGGATGGCGAAGCCACAATACGCCCGGCTTTCCCGGTGCAGCCTCGGCGCCGCCGTCGTCGAGCAGCCTGGTCTTTACCCCAGCGAGAGGTCGGCCGGTGCGGCCGGCCGACGAGGTGCCGGGAGGCGTCATCATTGCCACGCAAAACGTTTCCGACATTCCGTACAGGGAAAGGATCTCGTGCCCGGTTGCGGCGTGCCAGCGCTCGAGCACCGCGCCGGGAAGGCGTTCGCCGGCCGCCACGAAATGACGCACCGCCTTGAATGGCGCCAGCGCCTCCGGTTCCAATTCCAGAAGCCTGCGATAGAAGGAGGGCACCGAGAAAAATGTGGAGGGCCTGTGGCGGGCGACTATTTCGCCCGCCCGGGACGCATCGACCGGCTCCGGGTGAAGGACTGACGCCGCACCGATCGACAGCGGACCAAGCAGGGCGTGTTCGAGCCCATAGGCGAAGAAAAGCTTGGAAGTGCTGAAAACCGTGGCGCCTGCTCCTATCCCCAGCACTTCGCGCATGCCGTTGCCGGCCGACAGCACATCGCGGTGGGTGTGCGCGATGCCCTTGGGGCGGCCGGTAGTGCCGGAAGAATAGAGCCAGAACGCAGGGTCGTTCGGCCGTACTGCCGTGCTTTCGGATAATGGTGGCCCAGCGCCGAGCGCCTGTCTCCAGGTGGAAAGGTCGATGCAGCGTTCGCCCGCAAAGTCGGCAATGCGTGGAGCGAATCTCACCTCCGCAAGGAACAGGCGCGCGGCGCTGTCCTCGAACATGTAACGCTGATCCTCTGCGGGCAGCCTGCCATTGACCGCTATTGCAACCGCTCCGGCATAAAGGGCGCCCAGCCAGGCAGCCGCAAATTCAGGCGAATCCGGAAGAAGGATCAGCACGCGGTCGCCGCGCTTTGCTCCGAGTGAAACCCAAGCTGCCGCGGCGCGCCGCACCATTGTTCCGAGTTCGGCATAGCCGACCGCCTCGTCCGGGCACAACAGTGCCGTTCGGCTGCCATGCCGGGCGAGAGCAGCCGTACCCAGCAGGTGTTCGGCGGCATTCATAGTCATGTATCCTAATCCATCCTTGATAGACTAAAGAGAAACACCCGCCGCCAGACAGGCGGCCGATTTTCCATCGGAGGAGAACCCAATGAAATTCACCGTAGCAGTTGGCGCGGGCCTGGCGGCAGCCGTCCTCGCCTGCGCATTTCCAGCCGCAGCCCAGACCGTCAAGATCGGTCTAATCAGCTCCTACAGCGGTCCGGGCGCAGCACAGGGAGACCAGGTCGACAAGGGCGTCAAGCTCTACATGAAACTGCACGCCGACAAGTTGCCTCCCGGGGTCAAGGTCGAGCTCGTGACGCGCGACGATACCGGCCCGAACGGCGACGTGGCCAAACGCATCGCACAGGAACTGATCGTGCGCGACAAAGTGCAGATCCTCACGGGAGTAGTGTGGACACCCAACATGGCGGCAATCGCGCCGCTGACCGCTGAAGCCAAAGTCCCGTTCGTCAGTGCAAACGCAGCCGGGGCCAAGGTGGTTGGCATGTCGCCCTACATGACGCGCTTGTCGTTCACCCTTTGCCAGTCGGCTTATCCGTTAGGCCAGTGGGCGGCGAAGAAGTACAAGAAAGCCTACTCGGCAGTCAGCGACTTCGCACCCGGCCACGAGGCCGAGGGCTGCTTCGTGCGGGGATTCAAGGAAGGGGGCGGAGAAGTGATCGGCACGGTGCGCATCCCGCTCGCAAATCCCGACTTCGTGCCCTTCATGCAGCGCATCAAGGACGCCAAGCCCGATGTCCTGTTCGCATTCAATCCGGCGGGCAAGCAGGCCACCGCGATGATGAAAGCGTATGGCGACCTCGGCATGGATAAGGCCAACATAAAGTACCTGGGTACGGGCGATATTACGACCGACGAGGAGTTGCAGGGCATGGGTGACGCCGCCATTGGCGTAATCACGGTGCACCACTATTCCGCCGCCGCCGAGCGTCCGGCCAATAAGGCGTTCGTGGCCGCCTACAAGAAGGAGTACGGCGCGGACCTGAATCCGGGCTTCATGGTGGTTGGTGCCTGGGATGCCATGGATGCCATCTACACCGCAATCCGCGCGCAGGGCGGCAAGATCGATCCGGACAAGACGATGGAAATCCTGAAGAATTACAAGAGCACTACCAGCCCGCGCGGAACGGTATCGGTCGATCCCGAAACACGGGACGTCATCAATCCTGAGTACCTGCGCGAGGTGCGCAAGGTCGGCGGCAAGCTCGCGAACGTGGAGTTGGAGACGCTGACCACGGCGATCAAAGATCCATTGAAGGAATTCGAGAAGAAGTAGCGCCTCAGAGGCCCCCGCGCACTTCTTGGGCGCGGGGGTTTTTTTTGCCCGGGAAAACCAACCCCCAGAATGGAAGCTTTCCTCTCGTCCCTGATCAGTGTCGCATTTCACGGCCTCGCGTACGGGATGGTGCTGTATGTGATCTCGGTCGGGCTTTCGGTCACCATGGGTTTGATGGGATTCACCAACCTGGCGCACGGCGTGTTCGCGATGGCGGGCGGCTACATCCTGGTTTCGTGCCTGAGCCGATTTCACGTGCCGTTTCCCTTGGCTTTGGCGCTGTCGTTCCTCCTCGTGGCTGCGGCAAGTGTCATTCTCGAGCGCTTGCTTTACTCGCGTCTCTACGGGGCTTCCGAACTCGAGCAGGTGCTCTTTACGATCGGACTCATCTTCATGTCCGTCGCCGTCGCGCGGCTTATTTTCGGCACCCTGCAGCAGCCAGTTCTGTTGCCGGACTACCTTAAAGGCCAGTTTCCTCTGCTCGGCCGGGATTTTCCCGCGTACCGGGTGTTTCTGATCATATTCAGCGCCGTAATGATTGCCGCACTCTGGTTTGGCGTCGAGCGCACGCTTTGGGGTGCAATGGTTCGCGCGGCCGTGGACAACCGCCCGATGGCGCAGTCGATTGGTATCGACACGCGACGCCTTTTCACGATCACGTTTGCAATCGGGAGCGGCCTTGCCGGGCTGGGCGGCGCGCTCGGAGCCGATATCGTTGCCATCCAGCCGACCTATCCCTTCGAGCAGCTGGTGTATTTTCTGATCGTCGTATCCGTGGGAGGGCTTGGCAGCCTGCGCGGCCCGTTTGTCGCCGCACTGCTGATCGGGATAACGGACACCGCATGTAAATACTGGGTGCCGGAGTTCGGGGCGTTCTTTATCTACGCCGCGACAATCGGCTCGCTGCTGTGGCGCCCGACGGGACTATTCGGAAAGCGCGCATGAATCATCCCGTCGGCTATCTCGCAGATCCCCGGCTGCGCTGGACAGAATGGCTGCCCTGGATCACGGCAATCGCGGTCTTTTTCCTGTTGCCGGACTATCTTTCCCTTGGCGCGCGGGTGTTGACCTACATTCTTTTCGCCTTGTCACTGGACCTGATCCTTGGTTACGCGGGGATAATCACTCTCGGCCACGCGGCGTTCTTCGGTCTCGGCGCCTACGTCACCGGCATTCTTGCGGCAAAACTCGGCGTCACCGATCCCATTCTTCAGATGATCGCAAGTGCTGCGGCCGCCGCACTGCTCGGTCTGGGCACAGGCGCGGTGGTTCTGCGGACACATGGCCTCACGCAACTCATGCTTACGCTTGCGGTCGCCGCGGTTTGCCTGGAGGTTGCCAACAAGGCCACCCCCGTCACCGGCGGTGCAGACGGATTGTCGGGCGTGGTGATCGCACCGATCCTTGGCCAGTTCAAGTTCGACATGTACGGCAAGACCGGATACTTGTGGTGCCTGGCGCTGGTGTTTGCCGGCTGGATGCTGATCCGCCGGCTGATCTATTCGCCCTTCGGCGCTTCGCTCACCGGCATCCGTGAGAACAGTGTCCGGATGCATGCCGTGGGTGCCCCCGTCTACAGGCGTCTGCTGCAGGTCTACACGGTCTCGGCGGCCATCGCGGGGGTCGCAGGTGCTCTTCTGACGCAGACCAATCAATTTGTCGGCCTCAATGTGCTTGGCTTCGAGCCTTCCGGCGAACTTCTGGTGATGCTCATCCTTGGCGGCGTCGGCCGCCTTTATGGAGCATTCGTCGGCCCGCTTATTTTCCTCATAGCGCAGGACTTCCTCGCCAAGCAGTTTCCGGAATACTGGTATTTCGGTATTGGCCTCATGCTCGTGATCGTAGTCTTGTTCGCGCGCGGCGGACTTCTCGGAATATCAGACGCGCTGATTGCGAAGGTGCGCGCGCGCTCCGGAGCCAAGCCGTGACCACAGTGCTGGAAACCGAACGCCTGTGCAAGAGTTTCGGGGCATTGACCGTAGCGGAGAACATAAACTTTCGGCTCGAGGCCGGCGCGCGCCACGCCCTCATCGGTCCTAACGGAGCGGGCAAGACAACCTTCGTAAACATGCTTACCGGACGCCTTCCGCCCACTTCGGGCAGAGTGCTGCTTGGCGGCGATGATGTTACGCAGCTGGCGCAAGCGGAGCGGGTCAAGCGGGGTCTCGGGCGCACCTTCCAGATCAATTCGCTGTTTCGCGACATGAGCGTTCTGGACAACGTGGCGCTGGGGATCGCCGAGCGCCATGGGATCTCGGGAAAGTTGTGGCGGCCGGCGAGCACCTATCGCGCTGTGCGTGATGAAGCGGCGGAATTGCTTTCGACGCTCGGAATTTCGGACGAAGCACACCGACGCGTGGTTGAACTTCCCTACGGCAAGCAACGACTGGTGGAAATCGCCATTGCACTGGGACTCAAGCCCAGGGTGCTGTTGCTGGATGAGCCTGCGGCGGGCGTGCCTTCGCTCGAATCGGAGCGCATCGTGCAGGCGCTGGACACGCTGCCTGCGGACATCGCCATCCTTATCATCGAGCATGATATGGAGTTGGTGTTTCGTTTCGCGCGGCGTATCACAGTCCTTGTCCAGGGGGAGGTCCTGTGCGAGGGCACGCCGGAGGAGATTGCGGGCGATCGTCGGGTGCACCAGGTCTATCTGGGGGAGCGCCATGCCTGAGGCGCTCAAGCTTGACGGCGTCGGCGCGGGTTACGGACCGACCGTGGTGCTCGAGGACGTGAGTTTCATTCTTGAAGAACGCGGAACCCTTGCGGTCCTCGGCCGCAATGGCGTTGGCAAGTCGACCCTGCTCGCCACCATCATGGGGCTTACGACGTTTCACGCCGGCAGCATCCGCGCTAACGGCCAGCCGATCGAGAAAATGCCGGTGCATCGGCGCTCGCGGCTCGGCATCGGGTATGTCCCGCAGACGCGGGATATTTTTGCCTCCCTTTCGGTGGAGGAGAACCTGGCGGTCGCCGCGCGGACGGGGCGCTGGTCCCTTGGACGTGTTTACGATCTGTTCCCGCGTTTGAGCGAGCGTCGCTCGCACATGGGCAATCAGATTTCGGGGGGCGAGCAGCAGATGCTGGCCATCGGCAGGGCGCTTATGGGAGATCCCTCCTTGCTGCTTCTCGATGAGCCCCTCGAAGGCCTCGCCCCGATCATCGTGGACACCCTGCTCGCGGCAATACAGCGGCTGATTCGCGAAGAGGCGTTATCGGTTGTCCTTGTCGAGCAATCAGCCAAGCTGGCGCTCGAGGTGACGGACCGTGCGCTTGTCCTGAATCGCGGTCGCATAGTTTTCGAGGGAGCCAGCGAGCAGCTTCTTGCCGATCCGGAGCGCCTGAGCGAGCTCGTGGTTGCAGGCTGACGCCGTAAGGGCGATGCCGGGAAAAGAACGGGCGCCCGAAGGCGCCCAAGACTAGGAGGAGGACCTAGAAAAACCTGGAGTGCGCGGCCCTGGTCGGCCGCGCACTCGTGTCTTACATGCGATACGCGCCTTCGCCGTGGGAGGAAACGTCCAGACCTTCGCGCTCTTGCTCCTCGGTTACGCGCAAGCCGATAGTGAGATCGACCAGTTTGAAGGCAATGAACGCAACGACCCCGGACCATATAACGGTCGTCAGGCAGCCGGTCGCCTGAATGACAACCTGGTCCCAGATCGAATAGCTGTCGCCGACTTTGTTGGCCACGTAGTCGTATATTCCGGCACCGCCGAGCGACGGGGCGGCGAATACACCGGTAAGCAGCGCGCCGGTTGCTCCGCCGATGCCGTGCACGCCGAATACGTCGAGCGAGTCGTCCGCGCCCAGCAGGCGCTTAAGGCCATTCACGCCCCAGTAGCACACGAGACCCGCGATCACGCCAATCACCAGAGCGCCCATCGTCCCGACGAACCCGCACGCCGGCGTGATCGCGACCAGTCCTGCCACGGCTCCGGACACCGCTCCGAGCATCGAAGCTTTGCCCTTGCCAAACGATTCGATCAGGGACCAGGCGAGCGTCGCCGAGGCGGTAGCGACCAGAGTGTTCAGGAAGGCCATCGCAGTGGTGCCGTTCGCCTCGAGGTTCGAGCCGGCATTGAATCCAAACCAGCCCACCCACAACAGGCACGCGCCAATCATCGTAATCGGCAGATTGTGCGGCGCCATCGATTCCTTGCCGTATCCGACGCGCTTGCCAATCACATAAGCGCCGACCAGTCCGGCGACACCGGCGTTGAGGTGCACGACGGTACCGCCTGCGAAATCAAGTGCGCCCTTGGCCCATAGCCATCCTGCGGCGGCCGTCACGGTTTCCAGCGTCTTCGCGTCCGTGATTGCGTCGGGGCCGTCCCAGTACCACACCATGTGCGCGATGGGCAGGTAGGCAAACGTGAACCAGAGAACGAGGAACACCAGGACCGCGGAGAACTTCACCCGTTCCGCAAACGCTCCGACGATCAACGCAGGGGTAATGGCGGCAAAGGTCAGCTGGAACGCCACGAACGCCAGCTCTGGAATCGCAACGCCTTTGGAGAAAGTCGCCGCCACCGCGTCGGCATTGACTCCGGCAAGGAACATCTTCGAGAACCCGCCGAAAAACGCGTTGCCGCCGCTGAAGGCCACCGAGTATCCGTAAATGACCCACAGCACGGCGATCATGCAGAAGCAAACGAACACCTGCATGAGTACCGACAGGACGTTCTTCGAGCGCACCATGCCGGCATAGAAAAGCGCGAGACCCGGGATGGTCATGAGGATAACCAAAGCCGTCGCTATGAGCATCCAGGCAGTGTCGCCTTTGTCGACTTTTGGCTTGGGCGCTTCTGCCGGTTTTGCGTCTGAGGCCGGTGCGGCGGCAGGCTTGGCAGCTTCAGCCGGTGCGGCTGCCGCGGGTCTTGCGTCGGGTGGCGGCGCAGCCGCCGGCTTGTCCTGCGCGAAGGCGTTGCCGCCAAACGCAAGCGCCGACGTGAGCGCCATGTATGCAAACAATTTTTTCATTTTTCCCATCTCCCTATAACGCGTCCGCGTCGGTTTCGCCGGTGCGGATGCGGATGACCTTTTCCAGATCGAACACAAAGATCTTGCCGTCGCCGATCTTGCCGGTGTTGGCGGACTTCTCTATGGCCTCGATCACTTGGTCGAGCATATCGGATTTGATCGCCACTTCAATTTTCACCTTTGGCAGAAAGTCGACCACGTACTCGGCGCCACGATACAGCTCGGTGTGGCCCTTTTGCCTGCCGAACCCCTTTACTTCGGTCACGGTGATCCCCTGGACTCCGATTCCCGACAGCGCTTCGCGCACTTCGTCGAGTTTGAAAGGCTTGATGATTGCTGTTACCTGTTTCATGGTTTCCCCTTGTGTGCGGCCGGGCGCGGGGCCGGGCCGCGAAGTACCGGGATTAGAATGATTTGCTGACCGAGACCACAACCACGCCCTTGCCGGCGTCTTTGAATTTGCTGCCGGCGTTGACAGGGGCCGTGTTGGCAAAGCAGTAGAAGCCGGGATTTGCCAGATTGCAGCTGCCTTTCGAGTTGGTGTCGATGTACGAGGCACCGAATACCCAGCCGCCGAGATCTTTTGTCACCCCGAACTTCCAGTCGCTGTAGTTGGCGTGGGTGGCATCCGTCCCGGTGCTCCAGTTCTTCAGCCTGAACGACCCGAAGTGGCCCACCAGGCCCCAGCCGTCGCCCATGTCATAGGTCGCTGACACGTCGAGGTAATTCGAGCCCTTCGTGCCCGGTAAGGAGAAGTAGTCCCCGACCGAGTAGTAATACTTCGCCGACAGCCATTTCCAGAACCCGCCGATGTAGATTTCTTTGTTGTCCACCTTGCCGTTGTGGATCGCCCCGGTCTTCGGATTGACGAATGTCGTGCCTGAGGCGGCATTCGCGTCGGTGCCGGGGTAGTAGTAGTAGATGAAGCCGACATCAAGGCCCCAGTCGTTCCACGACTTCTTCCAGCCGCCGTAAAAATCCATCTCGATATTACCCGCCGGAAATCCGGCACCCGAGTTGACGTTGGAGTTCCAGTTCCCCAGGTAAATGCCGCTGGCGTGCGAATAGTCGAAGCCGCCCTGAATCGCGGGCTTCGCGAAGGTCTGGGAAATTCCGCGGAACCGGTATTCACTGAACAGGCCGACGTTTCCCGTGATTGTGTGTTCAGGTGTCGGCGCGGCGGCTGCGGGCGCCGCTGTTTGTGCAGACGCCATGGCCGGAATTCCGGACATTACTGCCATGGATAAAGCGATAAGCGACCTGCGCATGACGAGGAACTCCCCTGTTTAAGAATGCTGTAACAGTTAGCATCTCTCGTGCCAGAAAATAAACTGCATTAATTCATAGTGTTGCTCGCGGTCTGCCGACAGTAACGCAATCGATCGCACGGGATTGGTGCAGACGATGGACAAGTTGGGTCGCAGTGGTGCGGCTCGGAGAGTCGATTTTCCGTTCCCCGGCGATGCATTTGGCCGGTGCTAAACTCGATCAGAACGAATTTCCTCTTCCGGCTCGCCGGACAACCGGTTCTTGCCCTGTGACCGACCCTCGCCTGCTCGATGAAATAGGGGCAAAGCTTTCCGAAATCCTGGCGAAATCTCCCGCTGCGGATATCGAAAGGAATGCCCACGCGCTATTGGCGGCATTTTTCGATCGCTTCGACCTGGTCACACGCGACGACTTTGAGGTGCAGAAGCGCGTGCTGGAGCGCGCAGTGGCTCGCATTGCAGAGCTTGAACTTCGCCTCGGTTTGACCGAATCGGGCGAAGCCGGCGATCGGCCGCACCGTTGATCCCTTTGGTGCGGGTGTAAACCGCGCCGCCGCAACCCCGTTCATAAGAGCCTGGGCGCAATTTACGCCGGGAGAAATGGATGGCGCTTGCCGTTGTGCGGAGCCGCGCGCTCATCGGGATTCGCGCACCGGAGGTAACGGTCGAGGTCCATCTGGGCCCCGGCCTGCCGACATTCGCAATTGTTGGCCTGCCGGACGCGGGGGTGCGTGAGGCCAAGGACCGGGTTCGGGCGGCTCTCAATCATGCGCAGTTCGAATTTCCGGCACGTCGCATCACGGTCAATCTCGCGCCGGCCGATCTGCCAAAGGATTCGAGCCGGCTGGATTTGCCGATCGCGCTCGGTATTTTGGCCGCGAGCGGACAGATCCCGGCGGCGGCGCTGGACGCCCATGAGTTCGCCGGCGAGTTGTCGCTTACCGGCGAATTGCGGCCGGTCCGCGGCGCTTTGGCGATGGCGCTCGCGTCACGTGGCCGCGCATTCATATTGCCCGCTCTTAACGCACCCGAGGCGGCGGTTTCTGGCGCCCGGGCGATCCTTCCGGCAAGGACCCTTCTTGAGGTCTGCGCCCATCTGACGGGTGAATGCCCGCTGTTGCGCTACGCAGCCCTCCCCGAACGACACTTGCCAAGCTATCCCGATATGTCTGACGTTAAAGGACAGCAGCATGTCAAACGCGCTCTGGAAGTCGCGGCCGCGGGCGGTCACAGCCTGTTGATGATCGGCCCTCCGGGTGCGGGCAAGTCGATGCTGGCCGCGCGCTTTCCGGGATTGCTGCCCGTTCTCAACGAGCATGAGTCGCTCGAAGTCGCCGCAATTTACTCCGCGGCCGGCGGGTTCGTGCCCGCCCAGTGGGGCGAGCGGCCGTATCGGTCCCCGCATCACACTGCGTCGGCAGTGGCGCTGGTTGGAGGAGGCAGCAATCCCCGCCCGGGCGAGATCTCCCTCGCCCACCACGGCGTTTTGTTTCTCGACGAACTGCCTGAATATCCGCGCAGCGTTCTCGAGACTTTGCGCGAACCACTGGAGACCGGAAGTGTGTCTATCGCACGCGCGGCAAGGCACGTCCGGTTTCCCGCCTGCTTCCAGCTGGTGGCGGCCATGAACCCATGCCCCTGCGGGTATCTCGGCCACCTGTCGGGGAAGTGCCGCTGCACACCGGATGGTGTTGCGCGCTATAGGGGTCGCCTTTCGGGCCCCCTTGCGGACCGCATCGACCTGAAAATCGAAGTGCCCGCATTGGCAATCGAGGAGTTCAGCACCACCGGCGCGGGCGAGCGAAGCTCTGCGATTCGCGATCGGATCGAACTCGCCCGTAACATCCAGAACACGCGCCAGGGGCGCTCGAACGCCAGGCTGGGGGTGCATGAAACCGGGATCCACTGCACACCCTGTGCGCAAGGCGAGTCGTTGCTGCGCCAGTCGATCGAAAGGCTTTCACTGTCGGCGCGCGCGTACCATCGCATTTTGCGCGTGGCACGCAGCATTGCGGATCTCGCCTCCTGCGAGCGAATAGAGAAATCCCACGTCGCAGAGGCAATCCAGTATCGCCGGTTGGACACGGCATTCTGACGTCCATCTTGCTATAGTCCGACGCTCTAAATGGCCACTTACGCGATCGGCGACGTGCAAGGCTGCATGCGTGAACTCGAAGCGCTCCTCGAAGCCTGTTGCTTCGATAAAGCGATCGACCGCCTGTGGTTTGTCGGCGACCTGGTCAATCGCGGGCCTGCCTCCCTCGAGGTGTTGCGGTTTGTGAAGGGCCTTGGCGATAGCGCCGCCGTGGTCCTTGGCAACCATGATCTGCATCTGCTATGCGTCGCTGAAGGATTTGCCCGGCCGCGCGCGGACGACACGCTCGAAGAGGTCCTCGGCGCACCGGAACGGAACGAACTCCTTCAGTGGCTGCGCTCCAGGCAATTAATGCATGCGGAAGGCGGCACTGCCCTCGTGCACGCCGGTTTGCTGCCGCAGTGGACTATCTCGAAAGCGCTTGCGCTTGCCAGAGAAGTGGAGGCTGCATTGCGTGGTCCGAACTATCGCGAGTGCCTGGCCAGGCTGTACGGCAGCGAGCCGTGTGAGTGGAAAGACACGCTCGCCGGACCGGACCGGATTCGTGTCATCGTGAACGCGATGACGCGAATGCGGTTTTGCACCGTCTCGGGGGAAATGGAATTCCGCGCGAAAGGAAGCCTGCATGCGGCGCCCCCGGGCTATCGCGCGTGGTTCGACATTCCTGGCCGTCGCAGCGCCGGCGCAACCGTGATTTGCGGTCACTGGTCGGCGCTGGGGCTGCGGATCCAGTCAGGGCTTATCGCGCTCGACAGTGGCTGCGTCTGGGGCGGCGCGCTCAGCGCGGTGCGGATCGCGGATCGTCGCGTTTTTCAGGTGCCCTGTGCGGGGCCTCGAGGCCCAGGTGGCGACTGATGGTGATTCATCACGACCAAGCCTGCGCTTGGAGGCTCGCCTGCATGTTCCAGGTGTACTCCCGCCAGGCGCAGGAAATTGCGCGACCAGCGGCGGATTTCGGTGAGTCGGCGCTGATCGGAATAGCGCCGGAACCGGAAGTCGAGGGTCAGCAGGCCGCCAACAAAGTGGGCTACGAGCCGGACAAACCGGGTCAGGCGATCGAATAGGGAGACAGAGAACATGGGAGACTGCGTATTCTGCAGGATTGTGGCGGGCGAGATTCCGGCCAGCGTTGTATTCGAGGACGAACACACCCTCGCCTTCATGGATCAGGGCCAGGTCAATCCCGGTCACGCGCTGGTTGCGACGAAGAGCCACGTCGAAAACGTTTTCGGCCTGGATGACGAACTTGTGGCGGCCGTGTTTTGCACTGCAGCCCGGGTCGCACGGGCTTCACGTGCCGCCTTCGATGCACCCGGCATGACGCTCTTTCAGGCCAACGGCAAGGCGGGCGCGCAGACCGTTTTCCACTTTCACGTCCACGTCCTGCCGCGATGGGAGAACGACGGCATGAGCCTTACATGGCCCGCGAAGAACCCGCCTCGTGAAACGCTCCAGGCATATTGCGAAAAAATTCGCGCCGCGCTCGTCCAGCCTGTTACCAGGGGGAATAGCCGAACTCGGTCCTGAACCGGTCCATGATTTCCTGCTGCGTGAACCCATGGTTCTGCGCGCCACGGCGTTCGATCTTGATTGAACCTGTCAGCGCACCGAGCCGGCCCGTGCTCGGCCAGTCCCAGCCGTTCGCAATACCATAGAGAAGTCCCGCCCGGTACGCGTCTCCGCAACCGGTGGGATCGAGTATCTCAGCCGCTTTGACGATGGGTATTTCGTGTCGCTTCCCTTCGGCAAGAACAAGCGATCCGCGTGCGCCCAGTGTGAGTATCAGCGCCTTGACGCTGCGCGACATCTCCTCGAGGCTCAGTCCGGTTTTATCCTCGAGGAGTTTGCCCTCGTAATCATTTACGGCTACGTAATCGGCCAGCCTCACGAACTCCGACAGCTCTCCGGCGGAGAACATGGGCAGCCCCTGCCCCGGGTCGAAGATGAAAGGAATGCCCGCCGCGGCACACTCGCGTGCATGCTGGAGCATGCCGTCTTTGCCGTCCGGCGCGATGATCGCGAGCTTTGCCCCAAGTGACGCATCGATGCGGTTTTCGTGCGCAAAGTTCATTGCGCCAGGATGGAACGCGATGATCTGATTGTTATCCAGGTCCGTCGTGATGAACGCCTGGGCAGTGAACTGGCCGGCGATTTTGCGCAGGTTCGCGCCAGATAAGCCGAGGCCCTCAAGCCGTTTCAGATACGGGTCGATGTCCTCGCCGACGGTCGCCATGACCAGAGGATCACCACCGAGCAACTTGAGGTTGTACGCGATGTTGGCGGCGCAGCCGCCGTACTCACGTCTCATCTCCGGGGTGAGGAAGCAGACGTTGAGTATGTGCAGCTGGTCGGCGAGCAGGTGATTCTTGAACCGGTCGGGAAACACCATGATGGTGTCGTACGCGACTGAGCCGGTAATAAGTGTACGCAAGGGGAAGCTTTCTATTTTATTTGGTGCGTGAATCCTGGCAGCGCAAAGGATAGCTCAATTGCCAGTAGGCCGAAGCCGACGGCGCGGGGCATGGGTAAAACAGAAACAGCTGGTAGCCCGTAGCCAGGATGCCACCCGTTTCCAGAAAGATGCGCACTGCCTCTTCGGCGCCGCTGCTCATTCCGAGGGCAACGGCCGCGCGCTTCTCCTGCAGGTAGTCGACAGGTTGCAGCACTCGCCGGATCACCGGCCGTTCGCCCTGGTCGGTGAGGGTCAGCTCAAGGTCTGGGTACTCCTGCGCGAACGGTGCGCGATTGCGCAACAGCGCGTTCAGGACGATGACCCCCGGTCGCTGGCTATCGGCCTGCAGGTCGGACGATTCGATGCTCATGAGATCCGCCCGGCGCGGCAACCTCACCTCGCAGCCGAGCATGTCGCAGGCAGTTTCCAGATGCGCGCGCGCCGGGGGCAGGAGTACGCCCAGTTCGGTGCGAAAGTGCAGGGCGGCCTGCAAGCCCAGTGCGCACAGGGCCAAGACTGTAAGGAGCGCCCAAACAAAGGTATGGGCTGCGCCCGGGCGTTCGGACGCGAGGAATGCCGGCACCACCGATTTGCCCTGGATAGTCCGGACAGGCAATGGGCTCGGTCGCGCAGGAGCAGCCCCCTCCGGGGCGACGTCATTCGTCCGCGCGGACGCCGTGGCGTCGACGGGGTCCGCCATCGCAGGAACCGTCGCCCCCGGGACTTGCCTGTCATCGTCGGAGGTTTCCGGAGGTTCGAACAGCCCCATCTGCGGAGAAGGCTCCTCCGGCAGCGCCGCGACAGCATCTTCGGTCAGGAGGTTCGTCACGCCGTCGAACGCAGAAGAACATTTCCCGCAGCGCACGCGTCCGCTTCGCGCCGAAAGCTGCGCAGGCGATACGCGGAACGTCGTCGCGCAGGCTGGACAGCGCGTGACCAGGCTCATCGGCGATCTCCGGTGACCAGGATCCATCCCTCTTCGCGGTCGGCCACTTCGAGATCGAAGTCCGCCGAGTACGCGTGCCCGATCTCCTCGAACTGGCCTTCCAGTATCCCGGATAGCGCGACCCGACACTCACAACGTTCTGCTATGAGCGGAGCGAGGACGATCAGCGGATTGGCAAGAATGTTGGCCACAACGACGTTGTAGGGTTCCTCCGGAACGGCCTCAGGGGCGATGAACCGGACAGCGACGCGGTTCTTTGCGGCGTTCTCTTTCGCCGTGAGAATCGCCTGGGGATCGATGTCGACGCCGACCACGCTGCGTGCGCCGAGGCGGGCCGCAACGATGGCTAGAATTCCGGAACCGCACCCGTAGTCCAGCAGCGATTCCCCGCCCTTCATATGGCCGACCAGCCAGCGCAGCATCAGCCGGGTCGTTGGATGGCTTCCGGTGCCGAATGCCAGTCCCGGATCGATGGCGATGTTCGTGGCGGTCGGGTCTGGCGGTACGCACCAGCTCGGCACGATCCAAAGACGGTCAGCAATGCGCATCGGCTCGAACTGTAGCTGGGTGCGCCGCACCCAGTCTTCGTCGTCAAGCAGGGTAACGGAGTACGAGGGCGCTTTGATTCCGCAGGAAAGGGCAGCTGCCGACACGATGCTTTCGGGAGCGGCGTCTTCGGCTACCAGCGCCGTGAGGATGTTGCGCCGCCAAGGGCGCGGCGGATCCTGACCGGGCTCGGCAAACTGCGAGGCTTCCGCATCCGTGCCGGCGTCAGCATCGTCGCAGCTTACCGACAGGGCGCCTGCCTCGATCAAAGCATCGGCCACCGCTTCGGCGGTATGGGCTTCGGCATGCAGTCTGATCGCAAGCCAGGCCATGCGGCGGCTTCTACTTGACGACCTTCTTTGCTTCCTGCGCCAACTTCTGCTCCAGATAGTGAATGGAGGCGCCGCCCTTCACGAACCCTTTGTCGTTAAGCAGATCCTGGTGGAGCGGGATATTGGTCTGAATGCCTTCGACGACCATTTCGGACAGAGCGATTCGCATACGGCGGATGGCCTGCTCGCGCGTGGCACCGAAGGAAATCACCTTGCCGACCATCGAATCGTAGTTGGGTGGCACGGTGTACCCTTGATAGACGTGCGAGTCCACCCTGATCCCCGGTCCGCCCGGTGGGTGGTAGGAGGTGATCCTGCCGGGGGACGGGGTGAACTTGTAAGGATCCTCGGCATTGATGCGGCATTCCAGCGAATGGCCGCGAAACTGGATATCGCGCTGACGAAACGGAAGTTTTTCCCCGGCAGCTATCCGGATCTGCGCCTGCACGATGTCGATTCCAGTGATCATTTCGGTGACAGGATGTTCCACCTGTATCCGGGTATTCATCTCAATGAAAAAAAACTCGCCGTTTTCATACAGGAATTCGAAGGTCCCGGCACCACGGTACCCAATCTTCTTGCACGCTTCCACGCACCTTTCGCCGACGCGGTCGCGCACCCGGGTCGAGAGGTCGGGCGCCGGCGCCTCTTCGATGACCTTCTGGTGGCGGCGTTGCATGGAGCAGTCGCGCTCACCCAGAAATACCACGTTCTTGTGCTCGTCGGCGAGAATCTGGATTTCGATATGGCGCGGGTTTTCGAGGAATTTCTCGATGTAGACCATCGGATTGGAGAAAGCCGCCTGGGCCTCCTGACGCGTGAGGCTGACGGCGTTGAGCAGGGCCGCTTCAGTGTGCACCACGCGCATCCCGCGTCCACCGCCGCCGCCGGACGCCTTGATGATTACGGGGTAGCCGACCTTGCGCGCGATTTTGACGATTTCGGCGGCGGTCTCGGGAAGCGCACCCTCCGAACCCGGTACGCAGGGTACGCCTGCCTTGATCATCGCTGCCTTGGCGCTCACCTTGTCGCCCATCAGGCGGATATTCTCGGGGTACGGGCCGATGAAGACGAAGCCGGATTTCTCCACCTTGTCGGCAAAATCGGCGTTTTCCGAAAGAAATCCGTAGCCCGGATGGATGGCTTCGGCGTCGGTCACCTCCGCGGCGCTGATGATCGCCGGAATATTGAGGTAGCTCAGCGCGGCAGCCGGGGGTCCGATGCACACCGATTCGTCGGCCAGCTTGACGTACTTGGCCTCCGTGTCTGCTTCGGAATGGACCACCACGGTGCGAATGCCAAGCTCGCGACAGGCGCGCTGGATGCGTAGCGCGATCTCGCCACGGTTGGCGATCAGGATCTTTCCGAACATGGACATCAGGCGATGATGAAGAGCGGCTGTCCGTATTCGACCGGCTGGCCATTTTCGACAAGGACCGCGCTCACGGTGCCGGACTTGTCGCATTCGATTTCATTCATGAGCTTCATCGCTTCGATAATGCAGATGATCTGGCCTTCTTTCACGCTTTGCCCGACCTCGACAAAGGGCTTGGCATCGGGCGATGGTGTGCGATAGAACGTGCCCACCATCGGCGATTTGACGGCATGGCCTTCGAGGCCTGCCACGACGGGTTCCACGGGGGGCCCCGCCGGCGCGGGCGCCGCCGCGGACGGAGCCGGGGCTGCGTGCGCAATCGCCGGGGGCGCGACGGCGGCTGGCAACGCCACTGCGCTTTTCACGATCTTGACCTTTTCCTCGCCCTCGGTGATTTCGAGCTCGGCGATACCCGATTCCTCGACGAGATCGATCAGCTTCTTCAGTTTTCTAAGATCCATCGGCCTACTCCTCGCCGCGTGATAGCGCGTAGGCAAGCGCCAGCGCGTAGCCACGGCTGCCTAGTCCGCAAATGGTCCCGATTGCGATGTCGGATACGTACGATCGGTGCCGAAAGGCTTCCCGGGCATGAACATTCGACAAGTGCACCTCGATGAATGGGATACCTACCCCGGTAAGGGCGTCGCGGATGGCCACGCTGGTATGGGTATACGCGGCCGGGTTGAGGATTATGAAATCTACCTTTTGTCGTCCTGCCTCCTGGATTCGATCGACCAGCCCGCCTTCATGGTTGCTTTGGAAGCATTGAGCGGCGACGCCGGCGCTTCTGGCGTCCTCTATGAGGTGCTTGTTGATGTCCTCCAATGACTCGCTGCCGTAAATTTCCGGCTCACGCGTTCCAAGAAGATTGAGGTTGGGCCCATGCAGAATCCATACGGATCGAACCTTGGCAGAAACGGCTTTTATCAATCTTTCCCCGCAAATCGGAGCATTTTACCGCAAGTTACCAGCACGATCCGCGTACCCGCCTGTCGTTCCAGTCAGGCGCCGATCAGGCTGAGCAGCTTGGCCTCGATTATTTGTTTGCTGAGCGCGCCGAGATTGCGAAAAACCAAGCCGCCCGTCCGGCCGATGATTACGGTGAATGGCAAGCCGCCGCTCGGATTGCCGAGTTTGCGCATCAAATCGAGGCCACTCGCCTCGGCCAAAAGCAAGGGATAGCTTACATTTAGGGTTTGGGCAAAATGGGCGACTTTAGCCGCTTGATCGATGGCGATCCCTACAAATTCGACCCCGGATCGACGCAATCTCTCGCGGACTTGCATGAAACCCGGGATTTCCTCGCGGCACGGCTCGCACCAAGTCGCCCAGAAATTGAGCACCAAAACCTGACCTTGCCACTCAAGGAGATTGCGCCGCTTTCCGGCGAGGTCGGTGACTTGCGCCTCGTGCAGGATGGCTATCTCGTCCGGCTCGCGTGACAGCCGCGCGGAGAGAATCGCCCCCGAAACTGCCGCAGCCGCCCCGATTCCCAGAACGCCGAGGACACGGCGCCGGTCAGGCACGATTGCCCTCGACCAGGGCACTGACCTCGGCGATCCCTGCGCGATTCATCACCCGTCCGACCTGGGTGGTTTTCAGGGCTATGCGCTCGTCACGCGCATCGAACAGCGAAAGCTTCACCGGTGCGCCATCCCAATCAAGTTCCAGCATCGTCACCGAACGCGCCCGGTCGCCGGAATAGCGGCGCGCCTCGGAGGAACTGAACGCGATATTCTTGTTGAGGAGAAAGATTTCCACGGCCTTGCCGCTGTCCGGAAACAGCTGCAGTTCAATTTCCGAATAAGGGCCGGCGGTGCCTTTGAGCACCGGCCCGGTCAGGTAGGGCGTGAATTCCTGCAACTCGCGCATTACGCACAGTGCCACCCTGCGCAGTTCCCGAATGCGATCCGGATGTTCATCCGCCTGAAAGAGCCCAAGGTAGGTGCGCAATTCCGATTCGATCTCTTCGTTTGCAGGCAACGACTGCGTCTCCGTTGCCCCCAATTGGCGGGCAGCTTTTCGCTTGGCCAACGCGAAGTTATCGATGCCGCCCTCGGCCATGATGCGCGCGGCGGCGGCGGCAATGGCGGCGCGCATCCCGTTCTGGCGGGGGCGATTGCGGGTCACAAGGGGAAGTTGGCGGATCCGGATAGACCGCCAAATAATACCCCCGGAGCGCCACTTCAAAAGGACTACAATCGCCGCTCTTTTTTGTTAGCTGATTTCTGCGGATGACTGCGCACCACCTCCATATCCTCGGCATTTGCGGCACGTTCATGGGAGGGCTGGCTGCGCTTGCCAAGGCCGCCGGATACCAGGTAACAGGCTGCGACAGCGGGGTCTACCCTCCGATGAGCGATCAGTTACGGTCGCTCGGAATCGAGCTCGTCGAAGGTTACTCAGCCGATCAGCGCGCGCTCAAGCCCGACGTCTGGGTGGTCGGCAACGTCGTGAGCCGGGGAAACCCTTTGGTGGAGGCCATCCTTGATCATGGCGACCGCTACGTTTCTGGTCCTCAGTGGCTTTCGGACCACATTCTCCAAAGAAAGTGGGTATTTACTGTCGCTGGAACACACGGCAAGACGACCACTTCTGCGATGCTTGCCTGGATTCTCGAAAAGCTCGAGCGCAAGCCCGGTTTCCTGATTGGTGGCGTCCCGCGCAACTTCCCTGTTTCGGCCCGGCTCGGCAGCTCGAACTTGTTTGTTATAGAGGCCGACGAATATGACACTGCGTTTTTCGACAAACGCTCAAAATTCGTCCATTACTGCCCCAAGACCGCAATCCTGAACAATTTGGAGTTCGATCATGCTGACATCTTCGCCGATCTTGCCGACATCGAGCGGCAATTCCAGCATTTGGTTCGAATCGTTCCGCAAACGGGACGCTTGATCGTCAACGGCGCCGACGCGGCGCTTTCCCGTGTACTGAAAAAAGGCGCCTGGACGCCGGTAGAGTACTTTGGTGTCGACTCAGGGTGGGCCGCCGGTACTGCGGATGCGGACGGGAGCTTCGAAGCGTTCCAAAACACGCGCTCGATCGGCCGGGTCCGGTGGGATCTCCAAGGGGGACATAACCGGCTCAACGCGCTGGCCGCAATTGCCGCCGCGGCCCACGCGGGCGTCGCTCCACGCCAGGCAGTAGCGGCGCTGGCCGATTTTCTCAGCGTCAAACGGCGGATGGAACTGCGTGGGACCGCTGGGGGTGTGAAGGTTTACGATGACTTTGCCCATCATCCCACGGCGATCCGGACCACCATTGAGGGATTGCGCCAGAAGGTTGGCACCGCCCGGATTCTCGCGGTCCTCGAGCCCCGCTCGAATACCATGAAGCAGGGCGTGCTGAAAGCCGCCCTGCCCGGCAGCGTTGCCGAGGCTGATCGGGTTTATATCTACGCCGCGAATCTCGGATGGGACGCGCGCGCAGTGTTCGGTCCTTTGGGCGGGAAGGCCCGCTGCGAGGACAACTTGGCCGACCTCGCCGAAGCGATTGCATCCGAGGCGAGACCTGGCGACCATGTGCTCGTGATGTCGAATGGCGGTTTTGGCGGCATCCACGCCAAGCTGCTCGCGCGTCTTGCAGAATGATCGTCTACCTGCACGGCTTCAACAGTGCCCCTACGTCGCACAAAGCGCAGACGATGGCCGCCTTCCTGGGTGGGCGCGGAATGGGCCGCAAATTCGAGTGCCCGGCGCTGCCGCACAAGCCTGGCGAGGCCATCGCGCTGATCGAAAGCTTGCCGGCCATGCGCAAGCCTCGTGATGTCACATTCGTGGGGAGCTCGCTCGGTGGTTTTTATGCCACCTGGCTGGCCGAAAAGCATGCGTGCCGCGCTATCCTGATGCAGCCTGCGGTCTTTCCCCACGTTGGCCTGCAGAAATACCTGGGAACGCAAAAGAACCACTATACGGGCGCCGAATACGAATTGACGTCCGCGCACCTGCAGGGTTGGCGCGAACTCTGCGTCGACAAAGTCGATCCGGAGCGCTACCTGCTCCTGCTCGAAACCGGTGACGAGGTGCTCGATTATCGCGAGGCGGTCAGCAAATACGAGGGCGCGCGCATGGTCATCCGCCAGGGCGGCGATCACATGCTGCAGAGCTTTCCGGAGCATTTACCGCGCATTCTGGCTTTCGCCGGTCTCAGTTCCTGATCTCCGTCCACGGATTGGCTTTTCCGCCGAGCGAGTAGCGCGCGACGGCTTTTTCGTCGAAGTCGAAGCCCAGCCCGGGGCGCATGGGAAGCTGCAGCATCCCGTCCTTGAACTCCAGCTGGCGGCCGACCAGGCGACGGAAATTCAGCACTTGATCGTCGGTAAAGAACTCCACCATCCTCGCATTGGGCGTCGAGGCGACCAGATGCACGTGGAGGTCGTGAAACCAGTGGGGGCAGACCGTGACGCCATAGCTCGCGGCTGTGGCCGCGATGCGCCGCCATTCGGTGATCCCACCGCAAACCGCCGCGTCGTGCTGCAGGATTGCGGCTCCTCCTTTGTCCATCAGCTCCTTGAAATACCAGCGTCCCACGCCGATCTCGCCGGTGGCCACGGTGACCTTGGTCGCTCGCGCCAGTCGCGCATGGCTGTCGATATCGTCCGGCCCGAACGGCTCTTCGATCCAGTAGGGGTCGTACTTTTCGTAGCGTTTCAGATGCTCCAGCGCGGTCGGGAGGTCCTGCCAGGCGTTGTTTGCGTCCAGCGCCAGGAGCACGTCCGGGCCGATCGCTTCCCGCGCCGCGCGCACCCGGGCCTCCTCTTCGGCCGCCGACAGGCGGCCCACCTTCATCTTTACCGCCTTAAAACCCAGATTTACGTACGCCGCCATCTCCGCACCCAGCTTCTGCGGTGTTTTTCCGGCGAGGTAGTACCCGCCTGAAGCGTAGGCGGGTACGGCATTCTCGGCGCAGCCACCGAGATAGCGGTGCAGGGGAAGTTTCACGCTGCGTGCATTGAGGTCCCACAGGGCCGTATCGAGAATGCTGATGGCGCGCATCACCGCTCCCGCCCTTCCCTGGAGCAGGGATTCCTGGAACATCGCCTGCCACAATCCTTCGGTGCGGGTCGATTCCTGCCCGAGGAGTCCTGGCGCCAACAGCTCTTCGACGGCGTGCGCCACGAGCGACCCGGCGCAAGACCCTGCGTAGCAGAAGCCTATTCCTTCCACGCCATCGGCAGAGCGCACCTTCACCAGGCCATAGTCGCGGGCGGCCACGCTTCGGGTCGCGAAAGCCGTGACATGATCGAGCGGAATGCGCGCGGTGCACACGGATATCGATTCGATCTTTGCCATCGGGGTTTCTCCGCAAACGGGGTCATTGCAGGCCGAAAAGGATAACGCAACCAGTCGTGCACCCGCGTATCATTCCGGCTTTTCGATTGCCAGCGATGCATCTCCTTTACGAGGAAGACGGCGACATAAAGGTCGGCACGGTACTTTCGCCGGGCACGGCCTCGTTCCAGATCGAGTCGCCCCACGGCCGGCGGATCAAGGTCAAGGCCTCGAACGTTCTGCTGTCATTCGATGCGCCGGGTGCCGCGGAGCTGCTTGCCAGCGCCGGTTCCTACGCCGAAAAACTCGACGCCGACTTTCTCTGGCAATGCGCCGGCGCGGCCGAATTCGGATTCCGCGACCTGGCGCGCGAATACGTTGGCCACGAGCCCGATGCGGTCGAGTCTTCAGGCGTCCTGCTCAAGCTGCATTCAGCTCCGATGTATTTTTATCGCCGCGGCAAGGGCCGCTTCCAGGCGGCGCCCGAAGCGACGCTGAAGGCCGCACTTGCGGGGATTGAAAAGAAACGCCTGCAGGCCGAGAAAGCCGCCGACTACACTGCGCAACTGGTGGCTGGCAAATTTCCGGAAGAGTTACGATCCATGCGCGACGAATTGCTCTACCGGCCCGACCGTAACCGGATCGAGGCTAAAGCCGTGGACGCGGCATGCAAAGAAACCGGCTTGCCCGTGGCGAGGCTGTTCGAGCATGCGGGAGCACTGCCCTCGAGCCAGGATTTCCACATCAACCGGTTTCTGTTCGAATTTTTTCCCGCAGGCACGGGTTTCCCGCAGTACGACCTGCCTGCGGCCCCAGGGGACTTGCCGCTTGGCGAATCCGCCGTCTATTCCCTGGACGACATCGGCACCTCCGAGATCGATGACGCATTTTCCGTGCGGCGCGTATCCGAGGACGAATGGCGCATCGGCGTGCACATCGCGGCGCCGGCGCTCGGATTTGCGCCAGGCTCGCCACTGGATGCGATCGCGCGCGAGCGGCTGTCCACCGTGTACATGCCCGGTCAAAAGATCACCATGCTGCCGCCTGGGGTGATCGAGCGCTATTCGCTCGATGCCGGCAGCGAGCGCCCGGCGATATCGATCTATTTCAACGTAGCCGCCGCCGATTTCTCGATCCGCGGCCACCATTCGCGCCTGGAGCGCGTGAAAGTGGCCGGGAACCTGCGTCATGTCGACTATGCCGCGCTCAATTCACTGTTGCCCCTGGGGGAAAAGGCCGGGCTAGAGTACGAGGACGAGCTGCGGATCCTCTGGCACTTCGCCAATGCGCTGGAGGCCAGGCGCGGCAAGCCGAGCGTGAACGCCAATCTCCTCGACTACAACTTCACGGTCGAAGGCGAGCATGTCGCAATCGTCCCGCGCAAGCGCGGGGCCCCGCTGGACAAGCTGGTTGCCGAACTGATGATCCTTGCCAATTCCACGTGGGGCGGTTTTCTCGCGGAGCGGGATGTTGCGGCCCTGTACCGGGTGCAATCCGGGGGCAAGGTAAGAATGAGCGTGCACGGCGAGGCTCACGACGGGTTAGGCGTGTCCTGTTATGCGTGGATGAGCTCGCCGCTGCGGCGGTATGTCGATCTTGTCAACCAGTGGCAACTGGCGGCAAGCCTTTCGGGCCGGCGAGCGCCGTTCGCGCGCAATTCGGACACGCTGCTCGCCGCGCTGCGGGCGTTCGAGGTGGTCTACGCCCGCTACGATGAGCACCAGCGCGCGATGGAACGCTATTGGTGCCTGCGCTGGCTCCTGCAGGAAAACATGTCGCACTCCGAAGCGGTCGTACTGCGCGAGGCGACGGTGCGGCTCGACGGCCTTCCTTTGATCGTAAGGGTTCCCTCACTTCCGGAACTTCCGCCGGGCGCCCGGGTGAGCGTCGGGGTAAGCAACATCGACCTGCTGGACAACACGCTGGAATGCACGTGGCGCGCGACGCTCGCGGGACCTGCCTCGGGGGAGGTGGTGGAGGATGCTCAGGCGGCACTGTAATGGGCCTACAATGTCCCGTCTCCACTTCCAGAGGCAGCTTTGTCGGCCGCTAGCGCGACCAACTTGATACGCCTGCCAGCGCGAATGTCCGCGTACCTCCACGCGCATATCGCCGACACCTGGGCCGGCATGGACCGCCAATCGCGCCTGCTTAGCTGGTGTCTGGGGGTGTCGATCCTCCTGCACGCGATCCTGCTTTCGATCCACTTCAGGTTCCCTGAGGCGCTGAAGTTTTCCTCGCCGCAGCCCCTCGAGGTCATTCTGGTCAACGCCAGGACGAAACAAAAGCCGGCCAAGGCGCGCGCGCTCGCCCAGGCAGACCTCGACGGGGGCGGCAACACCGACCAGGAGCGCCGGGCGAAAACGCCGATGCCGGTGACCCAGGCGCCGGAGCAGGGCAAAGACCTTGCACAGGCGCAGCGCCGGGTGAAGGAGCTCGAGGCCCAGCAGCAGCAGTTGATTGCGGCGGCGAAGTCGATTGCGCTGATTGCGGCGACCGAGACCCCGCGCCAGCTGCCGGCCGAGGAGGCCTCGCCTCAGGTCGTGGGACGCGACCTGCGCGAGCTTGCGCTTGCCGCGATGAAACTCCAGGCGCAGATCGACAAGCGCCACGAGGAATATCAGAAGCGCCCGCGCAAGCAGTTCATCGGAGCAAACGCATCCGAATACCGTTTCGCGCAATACGAGGAAGACTGGCGCAACAAGGTCGAGCGAGTCGGGACGCTGAACTACCCGGCCGAAGCCCGCGGCAAGGTGTATGGAAATCTGCGCCTGGAGGTCACGATCAAACCCGATGGCAGCGTTGAATCCGTGAGACTGGATCGCTCTTCTGGCCTCAAGGTGCTGGACGACGCGGCATTCCGCATTGTGCGCATGGCCGCGCCCTATGGAGAGTTCCCTCCGGATATCCGCAAGGATACGGATCTCCTAGTCATCACCCGGACCTGGTTTTTCGGGCGAGGGGACGCGGTGTGGACCAAACGGGATTGAGGGTGGCCGACCGCTATGTGGTGATCGGCAATCCGGTCGGCCATTCCAAGTCCCCGTGGATTCACGCAAAGTTCGCCGGACAGACGGGTGAGGATATCGAATATGGCTCGATTCTCGCGCCCAAGGAGGGGTTCGCTGCGGTAGTCGCCGCGTTTAAGGAAGCCGGCGGCAAAGGGGCGAACGTCACCCTTCCCTTCAAGGAAGAGGCCTACGCGATTTCGAACGAATTGTCCGGACGCGCGCAGGCCGCGCGGGCAGTGAATACGCTGCTCTTCTCGAGTTCCGGCATCACGGGCGACAACACCGACGGGTGCGGCCTGACCCGCGACCTGAAGCTCAATCAGGCGTTCAAAATCCGGGGCCGGCGGGTCCTTCTGCTGGGTGCCGGCGGCGCCGCCCGCGGCGTGCTCCTGCCGCTGTTGGAAGAGCATCCGGCGAGCCTGGTGATCGCGAATCGTACCGTTGAGAAGGCGCGCGGACTGGTAAATCTCCTGCCCGGAAGAGGCGCCGAGGCGGTAGCAGTATCCAGTTACGACGGTCTGCACGGCGAGAGCTTCGACCTCGTCATTAACGCGACTTCTGCGGGCATGACGGATACCGCGCTGCCATTGCCGGCGGGCCTTTTTGCCCCCGGATCCCTCGCGTACGAACTGATGTACGGGCGGGAAACGGCCTTCATGCGCCAGGCAGGCAGCGACGGAGCGGCAAGAATCTCGGACGGTCTGGGCATGCTCGTGGAACAGGCAGCCGAGTCGTTTTTCCTGTGGCGGGGCGTGCGTCCGCGGACCGTGCCGGTTTTGGCCGAGATGCGCAGCGCCTGAAGGCGCATACGTTTTGCCATGGCCGCCTGGAAAATAATTTGCTACGTGCTCGGCGCCCTGGTCCTGGCGGTGCTGGTCGTGCAGGGGTGGTTCTTCGTCCACGTGTGGTGGTGGTCGAGCCACAATCCGTCGTCGACCGCGTTCATGCAGGCCCGTCTGGTCACGCTGCAGCAGAAGAACCCGAATGCCACGCTCAGGCAGCAGTGGGTGGGCTACGAAAAAGTATCCGCGAACCTGAAGCGGGCCGTGGTCGCCGCGGAAGACGCCAAATTCGTCGACCATGAAGGTTTCGATTGGGAAGGGATCCAGAAGGCGCTGGAAAAAAACGAGAAGAAGGGCAAAGTGGTAGCCGGCGGCTCAACCATCAGCCAGCAGCTCGCAAAGAACCTGTTTCTCTCCGGCAGCCGATCGTGGCTGAGGAAAGGCCAGGAGGCCGTCATCACGTGGATGCTCGAATTGGTGATGTCCAAGCGACGGATTCTCGAGCTCTATCTGAACCTCGCCGAGTGGGGCGAAGGCGTGTTTGGGGCGGAAGCCGCGGCTCGCCACTATTTCGCGGTGCCGGCGGCGCAGCTTTCCGCCCAGCAGTCGGCGTGGCTGGCGGCCATTCTTCCGGCCCCGCAACGCTATGACCGCAACCGCGCTTCGGCATGGATAGCGCGCAAAGCCGAAATCATCCAGGCACGAATGCCGGGAGCCCAGACCCCCTGAGCTTTGCAACGATCGTGCCGCGGCATTTCTGTTTCGTCTCCGGCGTCCTTTCTCTACAATGCCGACACTCCCCTAATCGGCCGCGACGGCCCCAGGCACCAACGCCATGGCCGAGCTTGCCAACCGGCTCGAAATCGAAGACCTGAAGGACAACTTGCGTGTGGTGCAGGAGCTATTGCATCGCCACAAGCTGGTCGAGGACCTGGTCTCGCGGCAGGACAATCCCAGGCAGGAACTGGTCGAGCAGTTGGTGCACAGGCAGCATCTGGCCGAATTGCGCGGCAAGATCGAAAGGCTGCATCCCGCCGACATAGCTTTCGTCCTCGAATCGCTGCCGCTCGAGGAGCGGCTCGTGGTCTGGGACCTGGTGAAGGCGGACCGCGACGGCGAGATCCTCCTCGAAGTCTCCGATGCCGTGCGCGAGTCGCTCATCGCCAGCATGGATTCGCAGGAGCTGGTTGCCGCCGCCGAGACGCTGGAGGCCGATGAGCTGGCCGATCTGGCCCCGGATCTTCCCGAAAACGTCATCCAGGATGTGATCCGCTCCCTGCCGCTCGAAGAGAGGGAGCAACTGCGTGCGGCGATGTCCTACGCCGAGGGTTCCGTCGGCGCGCTGATGGATTTCGACATGGTCACCGTGCGCGAAGATGTCACGCTTGAGGCGGTGACGCGCTATTTGCGCCGGCTGGACGAACTGCCGGGGCACACCGACCAGCTGTTCGTTGTGGATCGCGACCAGAAGCTCAAGGGCACTCTGCCATTGGCGCGGCTGATCGTTTCCGATCTCGAATCCGAAGTCGGCAAGGTCATGATCCCGGAATTCATCACCTTCAACCCCGAGGACAGGGCCGACGATGTGGCGCAGGCATTCGAGCGCTACGACCTGGTCTCAGGACCGGTAGTGGACGCCGGTGGCAGGCTGATCGCCCGGGTGACCGTCGACGCAGTGGTCGACTATATCCGCGAATCGAGCGCTGAGCAGGTGCTTGCGGAGGCCGGCCTGAGCGAGGAAGAGGACGTGTTCGCGCCGGTGTGGGACAGCTTCAAGAACCGTTGGGCATGGCTTGCAGTCAATCTGGTGACGGCGTTCATCGCGTCGCGCGTCATTGGCGCGTTCGAAGGCTCGATCGAAAAGCTGGTGGCGCTGGCAGCGTTGATGCCGATCGTCGCGGGGATCGGCGGCAATTCGGGCAACCAGACGACCACGATGATCGTGCGTGCGCTCGCGCTTGGCCAACTGCAGACCCATTACTGGCGCAAACTTCTGAACAAGGAGCTCGGTGTGGCCCTCCTGAACGGTCTTGTCTGGGGGGGGCTTCTCGGGGTGCTTGCGTGGTATCTTTACGACAGCAAAGCCTTGGGCGCGGTGATGACGCTCGCAATGACCTTGAACCTGGTGCTCGCTGCATTCATGGGAGTGGCCATTCCCTATGCGCGCCAGAAAATCGGCAAAGACCCGGCGGTGGGCTCGAGCGTCCTGATCACGGCGTGCACCGATTCGGGCGGCTTTTTTATCTTCCTCGGGCTGGCAACCCTATTCCTGCTTTAAGCCGGTCCACGCCGCGGCCAGGCGCCTTGCCGCGTGGACATGCGATTTGAGCGCGTAGTCGAACAAAGCCACCCGATCGGCGAACAACGCGTTTGTGATTGACGCCGCGTCGGCAGGGAAAAGCTCTAGATAGGCGTCGGCCTCGCCACGCGAAGCGGCAATGCGCATGCCCTGTTTGCGCGCCAAGTGCATCATTGCACTGTTTTCCGCCAGACAATGCATGAACAGGGTCGGCACTCCCCAGTTGCGCGCGTGGATATGTGTGCGCGCGAGAAGCGCGCCGCCCATGCCCCGGTCGCGGTGGGCGGGAAGCACCGATACACCCAGTTCCGCGAATCCGTCTCCGCGCGCAAGATGTCCGACACCGGCAAGACACATGGCGTCGTCGAACACACCGAAAACCGCGTCCCGATCGAAGTCCATGCGCGCGACGTAGTCGCTCACGCCATGGTCGGACAGACCGACACCGAAGCGCAGCCTGCGATCCTCTGCATCGAGGGCGAGGAAATGGGCCAGCAGCGCGTCGCGTTGGAGTCGCGAGAGTTTTTTTGTGACTATGTTCACGTTTTG
The DNA here is from genome assembly GCA_031380765.1 of Pseudomonadota bacterium. Lineage (GTDB taxonomy): Bacteria > Pseudomonadota > Gammaproteobacteria > Burkholderiales > SG8-39 > SZAS-79. The sequence continues at coordinate 35,420 of JANMXB010000042.1, forward strand.
AAGTCCATGTTGCAATGGACCGATCGACGCACGGTTCGTTCCAGCTACCGCGTCAAGGTCTGCAAGGCGTGGCGCGCGGCCAGTATCGTCGCCTCGATTTCGGTTGGACCATGCGAGGCGGAAACGAAGCCCGCTTCGAATGCAGAAGGCGCAAGGTATACGCCATGGCCGAGCATCGCATGGAAAAACGTATTGAACCGGTCGCGGTCCGAAGTCATGACTTCGGCAAAACTGGCGGGCGCTCGGTCGCGAAAGTAAATGCCGAACATGCTGCCGATGCATTGCGCCGAGAAAGGGATCCCGGCGCGTTGGCCTTCGGCAACGAGGCCTTCGACGAGGGCGGCCGTCGAGCGCTCCACCTCTGCGGCGAAACCGGGCTGTGCTACCAGCTTGAGAGTGGCGAGACCCGCAGCGACCGCGACCGGGTTTCCCGACAGTGTTCCGGCCTGATAGACCGGACCGAGGGGAGCGATTTTCTCCATGATCTCGCGCCGCCCGCCGAAGGCACCCACCGGCAAGCCGCCGCCGATGACCTTGCCCAGGGTCGTCAGATCGGGGCGAACGCCATAGCGCTCCTGTGCTCCGCCACGCGCGACCCTGAAGCCGGTCATCACTTCGTCGAATATGAGTACGGCGCCGTAGGCGGTGCACTGTTCGCGCAACGTTTCGAGAAACCCCGGCTCCGGCAGGATCAGGTTCATGTTTCCCGCCACGGGTTCGACGATGACGCAGGCGATCTGCGCGCCGCGTGCCTCGAACAGGGCTTTCACCTGGGCCGCGTCGTTGTAGTCGAGCACCAGGGTGTGCTTCGCAATGTCTTCGGGCACCCCGGCCGAACTCGGATTGCCGAACGTAAGCGCGCCCGATCCCGCTTTTACGAGCAGGCTGTCCGCATGCCCGTGGTAACACCCCTCGAATTTGACCACCGTTGTGCGGCCAGTATGGCCGCGCGCCAGGCGAATTGCAGTCATCGTCGCCTCGGTGCCGGAAGAAACCAGCCGGACCATTTCGATCGAGGGCACGAGGGCGCAGATCAGCTCGGCCAGCTCGGTGTCCGATTCGGTCGGCGCGCCGAACTACAGCGCCCTGCCGGCCGCCGCCTGCACGGCCTCGACCACGGCGGGATGCGTATGGCCGGCGACCATCGGCCCCCACGAGCCGACATAATCGATATAGCGCTTGCCGTCGGCATCCCATAGGTACGCGCCGGAGGCACGCTCGAAAAACACCGGTGTCCCGCCGACCGCGCGGAACGCGCGGACGGGCGAATTGACTCCCGCGGGAATGCGCAGTTGCGCGCGCAGAAAAAGCTCCTCGTTGCGGCTGCTCATGCGTGGTGATTCTCGAAAAGGCTGCGGTAGAGAGCGGCGCGCGCGGCGATGTCCGGCGCGCCAAAGAGATCCGTGATCACCGCGACGCAGTCCGCTCCGGCGGCAAGGACCAGCGCGGTATTGTCGAACGTGATGCCGCCTATCGCCACCAAGGGCACGCCAAGGCTTCTGGCGTGCGCAAAAAGCTCGAGAGGCGCGCGCTGCGCGCCCGGCTTGGTGCCCGACGCAAATACGCTGCCGAACGCAACGTGGTCGGCGCCATCGGTAATCGCAGCGCGCGCGATCTCAAGGCTGGCGTAACACGATGCGCCCAGGAGTTTTCCTGGTAGAGAGCGGCGCGCCGCTGCAACCTCGCCGTCGTCCCTGCCCACATGCACACCATCGGCGTCGATCTCGGCAGCGAGCGCAACATCGTCATTGATGATCAGGGGGACGTTCGCCGCACGCGACACGCGAAGGAGCATTTGGGCCTGCTCCTTGCGCAATCCGGCGTCGGCGCACTTGTTGCGATATTGCAGAAAATCGACACCGCCGCGCAACGCTTCGGTCGCCATGCGCGCCAATGCGTCGGTGGACGCAACGTCCGGCGTAATGGCATACAGTCCCTTCACGATTCGTCGCTGCCCGGGTCGTGACCTGCGCCTTCGCCCTCGACTTCGCGTGCCCAGAAAAAGCGATCAGGCAAATGCTGGCCCATGCCAGGACGAAAACCATGCATCAGCGCCTGCCAAGTGTACTCCTGTGCTTCGCGCACGGCGTCAGGGACGTCCAGGCCGTTGGCCATTGTCGCGGCAATCGCCGACGCCAGGGTGCAGCCGGACCCGTGGAAACTGCCCGGCAGCCGCTTCCAGCGATCGCTGCGCACGACGCCATCCTCGCCGTAAAGCGTGTTGATGACCTCCGGGGTGTTTTCGTGGGTTCCGGTGATCAGCACGAACTCACATCCCAGCGTCACCAGTCGCGACGCGCACTCGTCGAGGCTGGGGTCGTCGCCGTCTTCATCTTCTTCTGCAAGACGCCGCGCCTCCATGCTGTTGGGGGTGAGCACGGTGGTCTGCGGCACGATCAGCTCGCGCAACGCGATGATCATGTCCTCGGCGGCGAGCGTATCGCCGCGACCCGAAGCAAGCACGGGGTCGAGAATCACCGGCACCTCCGGATAGTCGGAAATGATCTCCGCGATCGCGGTGATGTTTTCGATCGACCCCAGAACGCCAAGCTTGAACGCCGCCACCGGCATGTCCTCGAGAAGCTTGCGCGCCTGGTCCACCACCCAGTCGCTGTCGATCGAGAGCAGGTCGTCCACACCGCGAGTGTCCTGAACGGTGAGCGCGGTTACTACCGACAGCGGATGGCACCCCATGCTTGCGAGCGTGAGGATGTCCGCTTGCAGCCCTGCGCCCCCGGTCGGGTCGGAGGCCGCAAAGGTGAGCACGATCGGCGGCAGGGAGGGCATGGAGGCAAACCAATGCGAATCGCGCCGGATGCGGCACTGCGGCGCGGGGGACTCGCGGATAAGTTAATATGCCGGGCCATTTTAACTCACCGATTGCTTTCTCATGCCCGAAAACAAGGAGTTCCGCAGCTGGATGTGCCTCATTTGCGGCTGGATCTACGACGAAGCCGCAGGGCTGCCGGAAGAAGGCATCGCACCCGGCACGCGCTGGGAAGACGTGCCGATCAATTGGACTTGTCCGGAGTGCGGCGCGCGCAAAGACGATTTCGAAATGGTGGAGATTTAGCCTCGCGTAGGCAGGGTTGCGCGCTTTCGTCGACCCTGAAGGCCCGCAGTTCGATTAACTTGCCGAGTCTGGGGTTTATCGGCCCTTGCTTTGAATTCACGTTAGCGCCTAGTATCCAAATGGCCTAGGGTCGGGCGGACGCGCGAAAATCGAGGACAAGAGGGGGCAGGCATGGCAGATACGACTGCCGAAACGAGGGGCAGTCTCGCCGGCGTGAAAGTAATGGTGATCGACGATTCGAACACCATCCGCCGCAGTGCCGAGATCTTTCTCCTGCAGGCCGGCGCAACCGTGATCCTCGCCGAGGATGGTTTCGACGCTCTGGCGAAGATCGCCGATTACCTCCCCGAAGTCGTGTTCGTAGACATCATGATGCCGCGGCTCGATGGCTATCAGACCTGCGCACTGATCAAGAAGAATCCGAAGTTCGCCGCTACGCCGGTAGTCATGCTGTCTTCGAAGGACGGCCTGTTCGACCGCGCGCGCGGACGCATGGTGGGTTCCAACGAATACCTAACCAAGCCATTCACGAAAGACAGCCTGTTGACGACAGTAGACGCGCACGTGCGCGGTGCCGCCCACGGCGGCTGACCCAGAGAGATTCTCATGCCGATCAAGAAAATTCTTGTAGTAGACGATTCCCCGACCGAGCGCCAGTTCATGCTGGAAGCGCTGTCCAAGCTGGGCTACCAGGTCGTATTGGCCGAGAGCGGAGAAGAAGGTGTCGCAAAAGCCCGTTCCGAGCTGCCCGAGCTCGTGCTTATGGATGTCGTGATGCCCGGCTCGAACGGTTTTCAGGCCACGCGCCAGATCGCCAAAGACGAGGCAACCAAGCACATTCCGGTCATCATCTGCACGACGAAGTCGCAGGAAACCGACCGCATCTGGGGCATGCGGCAGGGCGCGCGGGACTACATCGTCAAACCGGTGGACGTCAACGAACTCGCGGCGAAGATCGCCGCCCTCGGCTGACCTGATGTCGAGGCGGGTAAGCCTTAAAGAATTCCAGGAAGGCCTCGCGAGCCGGCTCAAGGCGGCGGCGAGCGAAGCGGCCCCTTCCGCGCGGCTTGGATTCGAGTCCGGCGGTGCGTACTGGCTTGCCAGGCTCGACAGCTCCGGAGAAGTGCTGCAGGCACCCGAAATCCAGCGCGTCCCGCTCACGCGCGACTGGTTCATCGGCGTGGCGAATATCCGCGGAGCCCTGTACGGCGTGACTGATTTCAGCGCCTTTCTAGGCCAGCCGCTGACGGTGCGCGGACCGGAAAACCGCCTGCTTCTCATCGGACAGCCGCACGGTGTGAATTGCGCCTTGCTCGTGGGACGCCTTGCAGGACTGCGCAGCGTCGTCGAATACGCGCCCGAACCGGCCCCGGACCACCGGGCCTGGTCGGCGGCCGCCTGGCGTGACCAGGATGGAAAACTCTGGCGTGAGCTCGATACGCAGCAGCTTCTCGCACAGCCCGAATTTCTGGAAATCGCGGCCCACTAATCCGCAAAGCAGCATCATCGGAGGATTCATGGCATTCAAACTGCCTTTCAAGCTCGGACCCCGGCGGCCGGCCCCCGCATCGCCGGAGCTCAAACCGGTCGCAAGCGCCGCCGCCGTTTCGCCTCTGGGGGGCAAGAACCTGCGCCTGATACTGGTCCCGTTGCTGCTGGTTCTGCTGGTGCTGGCCGGGGTGCTCGTCTTCTTCAATGCACGCGAGTCGAAATACGGGGCACTCTACATTGCCGACGCAGGGCAGTTGCGCATGCTCTCGCAGCGCCTGGCAAAGGCTGCGCAGCAAAGCCTTCTTGGCAATCCGGAAGCCTTCAAGCAGGTTGCCGCCAGCCGCGATGCGTTCAGTGCCATTCTCGAGCGCCTGGTAAAGGGCGGCGAGGTGGCTGGCGTGACCGTGCCGGCCTCGCCGGACCGGATTCAGCCCGCGCTCGAAGCGCTCGCGAAGGAATGGCAGAAGACAGAGCAAAACGCCTCCACGCTCCTCAAGGAGCAGAAGAATCTCGTCGGGCTCGGCGCAGCTGTCGCCCAGGTCAACGGATCGAATCCGCAGCTGCTCGATCTGGCCGAAAGGGTGCAGGCGCTGAAGCTCCAGAATGCCGCTTCGACGCGCGAGATCTCCACTGCCGGACAACTGGTGATGCTCACCCAGCGCCTGGCGAAGAATGCCAACGCGCTGCTCGCCGGCGAGACGATCGACTCGGAAGTCGCGTTCCTGCTGGGCAAGGACACCAACGAATTCCGCACGTTGCTGGTTGCCTTGCGCGAGGGCAATGCCCAGATGCGTCTCGCGGCCTCGAAGGATCCGGAAACCGCTGCCCGGCTGGAAGAACTGGCAACGGCTTTCAAGACCTATCAGGACTCGGCTTCCGCGATCCTGGGCAACATGCAGCGCCTTATCGCGGCAAAGAATGCGGCGGCGGCCATATTTGCCGACTCCGAGAAGCTCCTGCAGGCGACCGAGAGAGTCGCGACGGAATACGACGCAGACTTGGCGGGGAACAAGACGATCTATCTGGTACTCCTGCTTGGGCTTCTGGCTGCAGTCGTCGGTGCGCTGATAGCGGTCGCTTTCGTGCGCGACGAGCAGCGCCGGCGCGAAGAAGCTGAGATGCAGCAGGCCGCGGTCAAGCGGCAGAACGACCAGAACCAAGGCGCGATCCTGCGACTCATGAACGAGATGCAGAACTTCGCCGAAGGCGACCTCACTGTGCGTGCCACGGTCAGCGAAGACATCACCGGCGCGGTCGCCGATTCGGTCAATTTCGCCATCGAAGAACTGCGCAGCCTGGTGAGCCGCATTACGGCGGCGGCCGACCAGGTCACGGTGGCATCCGATTCGGCGCAGCAAACGACGGTCCGCATGCTCTCGGACAACGACAAGCAGTCGCAGGAAATCAAGAACACCAGCGCGCAGGTGCTTGGCATGGCGCGGACCATCAACGACGTCTCGAGCAGCGCCACCCAGTCGGCCGACGTGGCGAAAGCCTCGCTCGCGGCGGCGGAAAAGGGGCAGCAGGCGGTGCAGAACGCGATCTCGGGCATGAACGACATTCGCGACCAGATCCAGGAGACGGCGAAACGGATCAAGCGGCTGGGAGAGTCATCGCAGGAGATCGGCGAAATCGTCGAGCTGATTTCCGACATCACCGAGCAGACCAACGTGCTGGCTCTTAACGCCGCAATCCAGGCGGCCTCGGCCGGCGAGGCGGGGCGCGGCTTCACCGTCGTGGCGGAAGAAGTGCAGCGCCTGGCCGAGCGCTCGGGCGAGGCGACAAAGCAGATCGGCGCCATCGTGAAGACGATTCAGACCGATACACAGGATGCCGTGTCGGCCATGGAAAAGAGCACCCAGGGCGTGGTCGAAGGCGCCAAGCTTTCGGACAACGCGGGCCAGGCACTGGCCGAAATCGGCGACGTGTCCAGAAAGCTCGCCCGGCTGATCGACTCGATCTCCCAGACCACCCAGACGCAGGCGAAGGCCGCCGGCGCCGTTGCCGTGAGCATGCGCAACATCCTGGGGATCACCGAGCAGGCCACCGAGGGCACCAAGCGCACTGCGCAATCGGTCGGCCAGCTCGCGACGCTTGCGCGCGACCTGAAGAGTTCGGTGGCGAATTTCAAGCTCTGATCCACAATGCGCGTGACCGTCCAACCTTTGGCCAGGGACTAGCGTCATCGACATCGGGCCGCTCAGCTGGGTAAAGAGCGAGATCGACTCGTCGCTCGAACGCGCCCGCGGGAGCCTGCGCGCTTTCGCGGCAGACCCCGCAGAGCGCAAGGCGATCAAGGCGGCGCAGACGCACCTGCACCAGGCCTATGGTGCCGTGCAGATCGTCGGGCTGCACGGGGTTTCGCGGTTTTTCGAGGAGACCGAGCGCCTGGTCGCCGAGCTCGAATCGGGCAAGGTCGACGCGAATCCCGGAATCTTCGACGCACTCGACCGCGCCACGCAGGCGATCGGCAAATATCTTTCCGAGTTGCTCGACGGCATGCCCGACCAGCCGCTGCGGCTTTATCCGCTGCACAAAGAGCTGGCGACTTTGCGCGGAATCAGCGACGTGTCCGAAGCGGACCTCTATTTCCCCGACCTGAGCCTCCAGCCGCCACCGCGGGAGGAGCATCCGGTGCGGCTGTCGGCAGCCGATACGGATACCTATCTGCGCGGCCAGCGCACCCGCTTCCAGCGCGGGTTCCTCAAGTGGCTCAAGGAGCCGGAGGACAAAGCCAGCATTGTCGACATGCTTGCGGCGGTCGATGGCATCGAGTCCATCCAGCTGGTGCCGGCGCAGCGCGCGTTCTGGTGGGCCGCCGGTGCGTTTTACCAGGCGCTGGCGGAGGACGGACTGGCTGCAGAGCCGGGGGTGAAGCAGCTCGGCTCAAAGATCGAGCAGCAAATGCGCCGGATGATCGAAGGCTCGCCCGCGGTTCCCGAGCGCCTGATGCGCGAACTGCTTTACTGGATCGCGAAGGCGACGGCGGGCGACCGGGGCCCAGGTGAAAGGATACGCGACGCCCAGCAGGCTTTCAGGCTGGAGGGCAGCCTGCCTTCGGCCGAGCGCGAGACCGACCAGTCGCAGCGCATGCCGAAGGCAATCGCACTGGGCGAGGAAATCGGCAGCGCCAAGGATGCATGGAACAGGTTTGCTTCGGGTTCCGAGGCGTCGCTCGCAGTCTTCGCCCGGCACGCCGATGCCATCAAGGAACAGGCGGGGGCGCTGGGCAGCCCCGAACTGGACGAACTGGCGCGCGAACTCGCGGTGATCGCCGCTTACCTGGTGACCAATCCGGCCAAGATGAGCGAGTCCGTCGGGATGGAGGTCGCGACCGCGCTGCTGGTGGTCGAAAACGCGGTGGACAACTACGCGAGCCTGACGCCGGAATTCAACGCCCAGGCGCGCGTAATGCTTGCGCGATTGCGCGCTGCTGCATTCGGAAAACACGACCCGGACGTCACTCTGAGCTTGCCGCTCATCGACGCCATGACGCGGCGCGCCCAGGAGAAGCTCGCGATCGACAGCACGGTCGCGGAAATGCAGGCGAGCCTGAACCGGATCGAACAGGCGCTCGATGCGTACTTCCGCGATCCTTCGAAAGTCACGGAGCTTGCCGCGCTCGAGCCCGCGCTCCACCAGGTGGCCGGGGCCTTCGCGATGCTCGGTGAAGAGGAAGCACGCGACGCGCTCGGCCGCTGCGAAGAAAAAATCCGCGCTTTCGCGCAGGCGACCAGCCGCCCTGAGCAGCGGGACTTCGAGGAGGTTGCGCAGATCCTTTCGGGGCTGGGATTTTACCTCGACGCGTTGCGCCTCGGGAAGGCCGATTTCGCCGTCGCAATGCAGCCAGTGCTCGCCGCCGCACCGTCGCCGCCGCCTGCCGTCATCGCCGGGCCCGAGGCCCTGGAGGAGCCGGTCCTCGACGTTACTCCGCCCATCGAGGCGCCCTCAGCCGATGCCGAGCGGCTGAAAAGCGAGAGCGACGAGACGATCGACAAGGAACTGCTCGCGATCTTTCTCGAGGAAGCCGTCGGCGTGCTGGAGACCATCGCGCGCAGTCTAGAAACCAGCCGCGCGCAACCTTCCAACCTCGCGGAGCTCACGCAGATCAGGCGGGGATATCACACCCTGAAGGGCAGCGGCCGCATGGTCGGCCTCGTGCGCCTGGGCGAAGCGGCGTGGGCGGTCGAGCAAGTGATGAATCTCTGGCAGCAGGAAGAGCGCGCGGCGAACGCGAGCCTGTTCGAGTTGATCGAATTCTCGCACCGCGCATTCTCGCAGTGGATCACCCGTCTGCAGAGCGGCGAGCCGCAGCCCGATCCGCAACCGATCGTGGACAGGGCCGAGGCGGTTCGTCACAGCGAGGCGCCGCAGCGCGAATCGGCGCCACCGGCAGTCGCGCCGCATCCGCCGCCATCGCCTGCCGCTCCGGCGAAAGACGCGGCAGCCGAGGGCACCGTGCGGATCGGAGCGCTTTCCATATCGGCGTCGCTCTTCGCGGTATTTGCCAACGAAGCCCGCCAGCACCTCGAAACCCTGGAGCGGGAACTCGCGCAGGCCGCAGCCGGCCGCACCGTCGGTGTGCGCGAGGAATTGGTGCGCGCCGCACACACGCTGGCCGGCATCTGCGGCACGGTGCAGGTGCAGGCGATGCATGACCTGGGTGCTGCGTTCGAGGGTGCGCTGCTGCGGCTCAAGAACCGTGCCTCGGGAATCGCTCCGGATGAACTCGCACTAGCCCATGACTGCGTTCAGGCGCTGAAGATGATGTACGAAGGCGTGCTCGAACGCGCGCTGCCCGGGGCGGCGACCAAGCTGATTGCGCGTCTTGGCGCTATCACGGGGGAAGCCGCCAGGCTGGCCGCGCCGGACGCCGAAGAGGCTTTGGTTGCGCCACTTGAAACGCCGGTACAAGGCGCCGACGAAGAAGGCGCGGAAGAACCGCCGGAAGACCGCAGGCAACGGCGGCTCGAGGACGAAATCGACCAGCAACTGCTGCCCGTATTCCTCGAGGAAGCCGGCGAGCTGGTTCCGCGTGTCGGCGAGTTGTTGCGCGCCTGGCGCGCGGATCCCGCCAATTTCGATCCGGCGCGCGCTCTGCAGCGTGGGCTGCATACGCTCAAGGGGAGCGCAAGGATGGCGGGTGTGATGGGCCTGGGCGAGCTAACCCACAACATGGAGACGCGCGTCGAGAACGCGATCGCGCTCAAACTCACGCCGGGACAGTTCTTCGACGAATTGGAGACTTCCTACGATCGCATGGGCCTGCTGCTCGAAAGGGTGCCGCATCCGGAGGCGTCGCAGGAAGACGCCGTGCCGGCAGTCGCCGCGGCCGCCGAGAGGCCCGAGCCCGCACTGCCGCGCGACGAGGCAAAAGTCCACGCGATGATGCGCGTGCGCGCCGATGCGCTTGAAAAGCTCGTCAACGAGGCGGGCGAAATCGCGATCACGCGCACGCGCGTGGAGACCGAAATGCACGCGCTGAAGTCCGCGCTGGTCGAGCTGACCGAAAACGTCGCGCGACTGCGCCGCGAACTGCGCGAGATCGAGATCGCGGCCGAATCGCAACTTGCCTCCCGCATGCAGGCGACGCAGGAAAAGGACCGCCAGTTCGATCCGCTCGAGTTCGACCGTTTCACGCGATTCCAGGAACTCACGCGCATGATGGCCGAGAGCGTCAACGACGTCTCAACCGTGCAGCAGACGCTGAACAAGGTCGCCGACGACACCGATTCCGCGCTCGCCGCGCAGGCGCGCCTGAACCGCGAGCTGCAGCAGGACCTTATGCGCATCCGCATGGTTCCGATCGGCTCGGTCGTCGAGCGCCTGCACCGCGTGGTCCGCCAGACCTCCAAGGAAGTGGGCAAGCGCGCGAACCTGGATATTCGCGGCGTCAACGTCGAGCTGGACCGCTCGGCGCTGGAGCGGATCACGGGGCCGCTCGAGCACCTGCTGCGCAACGCCATCACGCATGGCCTCGAGAAACCCGAAGCGCGCGTCGCAAAGGGCAAGCCCGCAATGGGCGAGATCTCGCTCGAAGTGCGTCAGGAGGGCAACGAGGTGACCCTGGTCTTGGCCGACGACGGTGCGGGACTGGACCTCGAGCGCATCCGCGCCAAAGCTGTCGTCCATGGCCTGCTGGCGGCGGGCGAGATGCGATCGGACCAGCAACTCGCCGAGCTGGTGTTCGCCCCCGGCTTGTCGACCGCCGAGACGGTCACCGAGCTCGCCGGACGCGGCGTCGGGCTGGACGTAGTCATGAGCGAGGTGAGCGGCCTGGGCGGGCGTATCGAGCTCGCATTCACGCCAGGCCTTGGCACGCGCTTCACGCTGCGCCTGCCCCTCACCACTGCCGTCATCCAGGCGGTGCTGGTAAAGGTCGGCAGCCGTACCTATGCGCTGCCTTCGGTGATGGTGGAACAGGTGCAGCAGATGCGCCAGGATCTCCTCGCCCGCGCAAAAGCGGCGGGCGCCATCGAGTGGGCCGGGCGCCGTTACCCCCTTCACCACCTGCCGACCTTGCTGGAACAGACCGCTGCGCCAACGCCTGCCGAGGCGCGCCGCCATACGCCGGTGCTCCTGGTCAGGAGCGGCGTGGAGGCGATCGCGATCGAAGTCGACGACCTGGTCGGCAATCAGGAGGTGGTGGTAAAGAATATCGGCCCGCAGCTTGCGCGCGTGCCGGGCATTGCGGGGGCCACGGTGCTTGGCACCGGCGAGATCGTCATGATCCTCAACCCCGTGCCGCTTGCGGCGCGTCCGGCGTCCTCGAAAGAAGTCGTCACGAGCCCGAACGTGCAGGCACCCGCGGTGCCCTCGCAGCCGAGGATCATGGTCGTCGACGACTCGCTCACCGTGCGCAAGATCACCGGGCGCCTGCTGGCGCGCGGCGGCTATCGCGTGATTACCGCGCGCGATGGCGTGGAGGCGCTGGAACTCCTCGCCGAGGCCGTCCCGGATGTGATGCTCGTCGACGTCGAAATGCCGCGCATGGACGGGTTCGACCTGACCCGAAACGTACGCGCCGACGCGCGGCTGAAAAATGTCCCGATCATCATGATTACCTCGCGCACCGCCGACAAGCACCGCAAATACGCCATCGGCCTGGGCGTCAACATCTTCCTGGGCAAGCCCTATCAGGAAGACGAGCTTCTGCGCCACATCGCAGGCTTCATCGCCGGCGCCTGATTTCCCGCAGCGCCGGCGCTTGAGCGCGGTTGCCTGGAGGCTGGCCGCCAGCCGGCCGGAGCAGGTAAAATAGCGCCCGCATGAACCCGATCACATGTCCTCGATCAACCTGACCCATCATTTCCTGATCGCCATGCCCGCCATGGCAGATCCGTATTTCACGAGGACCCTGACCTACATCTGCGAGCACAACGACCAGGGCGCCCTGGGCGTGGTGGTGAACCGCCCCATCGACATGACCCTGCGCTCGCTGTTCGAGCGCCTGTCCTTGCCGATCGGCGACAACGGCATCGGCGACGCGCCGATCTACTTCGGCGGGCCGGTGCAGACCGACCGGGGCTTCGTTTTGCACGAGCCCACCGGCAGTTGGCAGGCCACTCTCAAGGTGCGTGACGCGGTTGGCCTCACCACCTCGAAAGACATCCTCGAGGCCGTGGGCCGGGGCGAAGGCCCCAAGCGCCTGCTCGTAACGCTCGGCTACGCCGGCTGGTCGGCCGGCCAGCTCGAGCACGAACTCGGTCAGAACGCCTGGCTTTCGGTCGAGGCTGAAGGCGACAAGATCCTTTTCGACACCCCTGCCGACGAGCGCCTGCCAGCGGCGCTCAGCCTGCTGGGCATCGATCTTGCGAGCCTCTCGGAAGATGCGGGTCATGCCTGAGGCGGTAATGGCGGCCGCGGGCACGGTACTCGCATTCGATTTCGGCACCATACGCATCGGCGTCGCAGTAGGCGAATCCCTTATCGGACTGGCCCATCCGCTGGCGGACATCGCCGCCGGGCAAACAGAACCGCGCTTTGCCGCGATTGCAAAGCTCATCGATGAGTGGAAGCCACAGCATCTCGTTGTCGGACTGCCCTTGGCGACCGACGGCGCGCCGCATGAATCGACCCGCCGCGCGCGGCGTTTCGCGCGCCAGCTCGAAGGCCGCTTCGGCCTTCCTGTCACCCTAGTCGACGAGCGCTACACGTCGGTGGAGGCGGAGGCGGGCCTGCGCGAAGCCGGCGCCCGCAAAGCCATTCGCGCAAAGCGCTTCGATTCGGCTGCCGCCCAGCTCATCTTGCAGCAATACTTTCACGAACATGCTGCCTGACGCCGAAGCCCTCTGCGCGAAGCTCGTCGCCGAACTCAAGCCGCTGGTGAAACCGACCACTGCGATGATCGGCCTGTACACGGGCGGGGCGTGGCTGGCCGAAAAGCTGTTTGCGCAGCTGGGACTGTCGACGCCGCTGGGCCTCATGGATATCGCTTTCTACCGCGACGATTACCACAAGCAGGGCCTGCACCACGATCCCAAGCGCACTCGCATCGGCTTCGAGGTCGAAGGTCGCGACCTGCTGCTCGTGGACGACATCCTCTACACCGGGCGCACCGTGCGCGCCGCGATGAACGAATTGTTCGATTACGGGCGTCCCGCGAGCATTTCCCTGGTGGTACTGGCCGACCGTGGCGGGAGGCAGCTGCCGATCTGCGCGCAGTTCTGCGGCACCCGGGTCGACGTGCCCGAAGGCCGGCGCCTGCGCATGAAACGCGAGGACGACGGCCGCCTCAAGCTGGAGATCGAGGATGCCTAACCCGCAGCTCAATGCCGCGGGCGAGTTGCAGCACCTACTGTCCATCGAGGGGCTGCCGCGCGCGGTACTCACCCAGATTCTCGACACCGCCGACTCCTTCGTCGGCGTGACCGAGCGCGAAGTCAAGAAAGTGCCGATCCTGCGCGGAAAAAGCGTATTCAACCTGTTCTTCGAGGCGTCCACGCGCACGCGAACGACGTTCGAGATCGCGGCCAAGCGCCTTTCGGCCGACGTGATCAATCTCAACATTGCGGCCTCCTCGCAAACCAAGGGCGAGTCGCTCCTGGACACGGTCGCCAACCTTTCGGCGATGCAGGCCGACATCTTCATCGTGCGCCACGTCGCCTCCGGCGCGCCTTACCTGATCGCGCGCAACGTGAAACCGCACGAGCACGTCGTCAATGCGGGCGACGGCAGGCACGCCCACCCGACCCAGGGGCTGCTCGATCTCTACACGATCCGCCACTACAAGAAGGATTTCACCCGGCTGACCGTGGCGATCGTCGGCGACATCCTGCATTCGCGCGTCGCCCGCTCGCTGATCCATGGCCTGACGACCCTGGGCGCGCCCGAAGTGCGGGTGATCGGGCCACAGACGCTGATTCCCACCGGCGTCGAAAGTCTCGGCGTAAAAGTTTTTCACGACATGAAGAAAGGCCTCGCCGGTGCCGATGTGGTCGTGATGCTGCGGCTGCAGAACGAGCGCATGCGGGGAGCGCTGCTGCCCAGCGCGCAGGAATTCAACAAGCATTACGGTCTCAGCGCGGAGAAACTCGCCTTGGCCAGACCCGATGCAATCGTGATGCATCCGGGTCCGATGAACCGCGGCGTCGAGATCGATTCGTCGGTGGCCGACGGTCCGCACTCGGTGATCCTGCCCCAGGTGACGTTCGGAATCGCAGTACGCATGGCGGTAATGAGCATCATCGCGGGTAATTAGGAGCAGGGGAATGCTCACGTCGCCTCCCCCTGCACTCACAGGTACGGTATGAAAGTCCTCATCAAAGGCGGCCGCGTCATCGACCCCGCAAGCGGACGGGATGCAATCGGGGACGTACTGATCGACGGCGAGCGGATTGCGGCGTTGGACGCGGCCGCGAAAAACGCGCGCGCCGACAAGGTGATCGACGCCAAGGGCCTCATCGTCGCGCCGGGGCTGATCGATATCTGCGCACGGCTGCGCGAGCCGGGATTCGAGTACAAGGCGACACTCGAGTCCGAGATGGAAGCCGCCATCGCCGGCGGCGTCACGAGTGTCGCCTGCCCGCCCGACACTGATCCGCCCCTGGACGAGCCTGGCCTGGTCGACATGCTGCGCCGGCGCGCCCGCTCGCTTTGCCATGCGCGTCTCTACCCGATTGGTGCACTCACCGTAAAGCTTGCTGGCGAGCGGCTGACCGAAATGGCCGAGCTCTCCGAATCCGGATGCGTGGCGTTTGCCCAGGCGAACGCGCCGCTCGACGATACGCAGGTGCTTTGGCGTGCGCTGCAGTATGCGGGCACGTTCGGCTTCGCGGTCTGGTTGCGCGCCGAGGACCTGGCCCTTGCAAAAGACGGCGTGGCGCACGACGGCGAAGTGGCCACCCGCCTGGGCCTGCCGGGCATTCCCGCAATGGCCGAGACCATTGCGCTGGGCAAGCTGCTGCACCTTGTGCGCGAGACCGGGACGCGCCTGCATGTGTGCCGGATTTCCACGGCCGGCGCGGTGGCGATGATCCGCAAGGCAAAGGCGGAGAAACTGCCGGTCACGTGCGACGTGGGTATCCATCACGTGCACCTGTCGGAGATGGACCTCGGCTATTTCGACGCTCATTGCCACCTGGTGCCGCCGCTGCGCAGCATGCGCGATCGCGATGCGCTTCGCGCCGGCCTCGCTGATGGCGCCATCGACCTGATCTGCTCGGACCACACTCCGGTGGACGAGGACGCCAAGCAGATGCCCTTCAGCGAGTCCGAAGTCGGCGCGACCGGACTCGAGCTGCTCTTGCCGCTGACCCTGAAATGGGCGGCCGAGGCGAAGATTCCCCTCGCAAAGGCCCTCGCAAAGGTGACAAGCGACGCAGCGCGCGTACTTGGGGTCAAATCCGGCCGCATCGAAGCGGGGGCACCCGCCGACCTCGCGGTGTTCGATGCCGGCGCGCCGTTTCATGTGGTTGCGTCCGCATTGAAAAGCCAGGGCAAGAACACGCCGTTCATCGGTTACGAACTTGCAGGGCGCGTGCGCTATACGCTGGTCGACGGAAACGTGGTTTACAGCAATCTGCCCCAATAACGATGCCGCGCACCCTCCTCATCCTATGCTTGCTCGCGGTGCTCATGACGCTGACGGCGTGCTCCTCGAGTCCGCCGCGCAGTGTGTCCGAGCCCGGGTCGCAGGCTGCCGCACGCACCCCCATCAAGGGCGGCGGCTATTACAAGGATGACGGCCCCGGGGACAATCCCCCGGATCTGGACCGGATCCCCGATGCGCAGCCCAGGGCCGAGCGCCCGCACCGGTTTGCCAACAATCCCTACCAGGTTTTCGGCAAGGACTATGTGCCGATTCGCGTAAGCAGCGAGTACAGGGAGCGCGGGGTCGCGAGCTGGTACGGCCGGCGGTACCACGGCCAGAAGACTTCCAGCGGCGATGTTTACGACATGTACGCGATGACCGCTGCGCACCCCACGCTGCCGATCCCGAGCTATGCGCGGGTGACGAACGTGACCAATGGCAGGAGCGTGGTGGTGCGCGTCAACGACCGCGGGCCTTTTCATTCGGACCGCGTGATCGACCTGTCGTACGTCGCTGCCTACAAGCTCGGCTACGCGCAGGCGGGCAGCGCGCTCGTGGAGGTCGAAAGCGTCACGGCGGATAGCTCGCGACAGGTCGTTGCGGCAGCCCAGCGGCCCGCGCCGCCCCTGCAGCCCGCGCCGCCGGACGCGCCTTTGCCGATGTCAGCCGGAGCGAGCGGGGTATACCTCCAGCTCGGCGCATTTTCCGTGCGCGACAACGCCGAGCTGTTTCGCGCGAAGATCTACAAGGAGCTTGCCTGGCTCACCGATCCGCTGCAGGTGAATGCGCAGGGCGGCGTGTTCAGGCTCCAGCTGGGGCCCTATCGCACCCAGGAAGACGCGCGCCAGATGGCCGAACGCATCCGTGCGGAGTTGAACCTGCAGCCGGTAGTATTGGTCAGATAAGTCACGCGCTTTTTTCTTCCAAGGCCCTCATGCTTCGCGCCGCCGTCACGCTTTGCCTGCTGTCGTGTTTTTCCCTGCCGCATGCGCAACCCCCCCCGCCGGTCATCGGCAAAGCCTATGTCGTGGCCGACATCACGAGTGGCCAGATCCTCGCCAGCGAAAAGGCCGACGAGCGCTTCGAGCCCGCGTCGCTCACCAAGATCATGACCGCCTACCTCGTGTTCCAGGCGCTCAGGGAAAAGAAGCTCACGCTCGACAAGACCGTGCCGGTGTCGGAGAAAGCGTGGCGCGCGAGCGGGTCGCGCATGTTCATCGATCCCAAGCATGCGGTAACGGTGGACGAATTGATCCGCGGAATGATCGTGCAGTCGGGCAACGACGCGTGCATTGCGCTTGCCGAGGCGATCGGCGGATCGGAGGACGTGTTCGCCCAGATGATGAACCGCGAGGCGCAGCGTCTTGGCATGAAGAACTCCAGCTTCATGAATTCAAACGGGCTGCCCCATCCGCAGCACTACAGCTCCGCGCGCGACATGTACCTGCTCGCAGCGGCGCTGATCCGCGACTTCCCCGCCGAGTACGCGACCTACTACTCGATGAAGGAATATCGCTACAACAACATCACCCAGATGAACCGCAACCGCCTGCTCTGGCTCGATCCCACCGTCGACGGCATGAAAACCGGCTACACCGAAGCCGCGGGTTACTGCCTCGTGGCGACCTCCAAGCGCGGGCCGCGCAGGCTGATGTCGATCCTGCTCGGGTCGACGTCCGAGACTACGCGCACGCAGGAGTCGCAGAAGCTGCTCAACTGGGGCTTCCAGTTTTTCGACGACGTAAAGCTCTACGCGAAGGGCCAGGCGGTGAAGTCGATCGAGGTCTGGAAAGGCTCCGCGCGCGAAGTGAAGGCCGGCTTTCCGGACGACATGTACGTCACCGTGCCCAAGGGGCAGGCGGACAAGCTCAAGGCCGACCTGCTCGCGCAGCAACCGCTCGTGGCGCCGGTCAGCCAGGGCCAGAAAATCGGCATCATGCGGGTGACGCTCGACGGTAAAGCGGTGGGCGAATATCCGGTATTGGCGCTCGAGGCGGTGGGCGTGGCCGGCGTTTTCGGACGCGCCTGGGATACACTCAGGCTGTGGATAAAGTAGCGAGGCTGCGATGACGGTTTTCCTCAACGGCGAGTTCATGCCCATGGAAGAGGCCAGGGTTCCGGTGCTCGACCGCGGCTTCATTTTCGGCGATGGCATCTACGAACTGGTGCCGGTTTATTCGCGCGCGCCGTTCCGGCTGGAGGGCCACCTCGCGCGCATGGAGCGCAGCCTTTCGGAAGTACAGATAGCGAACCCGTATTCGCGCGCGGAATGGACCAGGATCATCGAGCAGATGATCGACAAGCAATCCTTCGACGACCAGGGTGTCTACTGGCAGATCACGCGTGGCGTGGCAAAACGCGACCATGCGTTCCCGAAGAACGCACAGCCGACCGTCTTCATGATGTCCAACCCGCTCGTGAACCCGTCGAAAGAGGTCGTCGAAAATGGCGGCAAGGCCGTCACGGCGGACGATTTCCGCTGGCACCGCTGCGACCTGAAGACCATCTCCTTGATCGGCAACTGCATGCTGCGCCAGCTGTCGGCGGAGGAAAATGCGGTCGAGACGATCCTGTTTCGCGACGGCAAGCTCACCGAAGCCTCGGCCTCCAACGCGTACATCGTCAAGAACGGCGTGATCGCCACGCCCCCCAAGGACAATCTGATCCTGCCGGGCATTACGCTGGATGTTGTGTTTGACATCGTGAAGCGCGGCAATCTGCCCATGGATGTCCGCGAGATCGCCCGGGCCGAGGTGTTCGGCGCCGACGAGGTATGGGTTTCATCGTCGTCCAAGGAGATCGTCGCGGTCGTCGATCTCGACGGCAAGACCATCGGCACCGGCAAACCCGGCCCCGTGTTCCGCAAGGCCTGGCAGCTCTACCAGGATTTCAAGAACGAGGTCATGCGCGCGAAAAAGCAGGCGAGGGCGGCCTGAAAGCCGTGGACGGCGAAGCCGACTTCATCAAGCGGGAGTCCCTGCTCTCGTTCCCGACCGATTTCCCGATCAAGATCATGGGCCGCCGGGAAGGCAACTTCGCGCAGGGCGTCATGGAGATAGTGTTGCGCCATTCGCCGGAGTTCGACCCGAAGACTATGGAGATGCGCCCGAGCCGCAAAGGCAAGTACCTCGGCATTACGGTCACCATCCAGGCGCAGTCGCGCGACCAGCTCGATGCGCTGTATCGCGAGCTCTGCGACCATCCCGCAGTAGTGATGGTCCTTTGACACTCGTCGCCGAAAAGCCGGTCGGCGTCGCGCCAGTCGTTCGCGAGCTGGGCCTCGTCGATTACGCGCAAGCACTCGTCGCGATGCGGCGGTTCACCGCGCAGCGAAGCGAGGACACGCCGGACGAGCTCTGGCTGCTCGAGCATCCGCCCGTCTATACACTGGGACAAGGTGCCGACCCGGCGCACGGCCCGAAGGCCGGCACCGGCATCGAAGTGCTGCGCGTGGAGCGCGGCGGCGAGGTCACGTATCACGGTCCCGGGCAACTGGTGGTCTACACACTTGTCGACATCGCCCGCCGCGGCATCAAGGTGCGCGAATATGTG